>NZ_JAEHBI010000002.1:0-271527 GCF_016483705.1 Bacillus cereus group sp. N6 | reverse complement strand
AAATGACTTTTCGATCGACCATATTATCACCTCCACACTGTTTGATATACTCAGTATTTACAAATGAGAGGCATATGAAACTAGTAAAATTAAAAAAGCTTCCGTGAGGAAGCTGAGTAGTTACGTTTTATCAAGCGAAAAGAGAGCATATGAAGTATGGAATTGCGACGTTAGGAATTGGTGGTGGAATAGGGTTAGCGCTATTATTTGAAAAAGTAGAAGACTAGAAAAGAACTAGTTTTCTACTTTTTGAGGAACATAAGCATTGCTACCAGGTTGTGCTTTTATTTCATTCCAAGCAGCGATAGCATCAGCTTTTGATTTCCCTTTGTTATTTGGATCTTCGAAAAAGTCGCGAGTGAAACGATTGTATTCAAACTGCGCGCTAATAGTTGTTTTGTATGTAGGATCTTTTTTTCGTTCGTTTTCTTCATACCAAAACGTTAGCGCGTCTTCATATGTTTTTCCGACATTCTCTTTAAAAAACTTTTGAAGAGCTACTGTAAAGCGGAAGTTTGCTCCGATTTTTTCTTTGAAAAAAGCACGAACTTCTTCGCTGCAGCGGTGATTGTTAGTAATAATCGTTAGAAGAGAAAGTTCTTTATAAGAGAGGGAAGCTTTACTCACCTTTTGACGAGAGTTGTTTTTTAATATTTTACCAGTATGTAAATAATGTGAGATACGCTCGGTTATTTCAATCTTAGAGCCACTAGCTGGCAAACCATGCTCACGACAAAATGTTTGGAGTTCTGCTTTTAACCAATAAAAGTTTTGGAAATCTTCAAGTGATATAGACTTTGTTAAAGGTGGACGCATAGATGTAACAACTTCTTTCTTCCATAATTTTCTTTAATTATAAAACGTATGTTCTTTTTGTGGAAGGATTAATTTGTAAATATAACGGGAAGAGGAGATTACATATGGAAAGTGTAATGCAAGTTCGTGTTACGGGAATTTTAATTGAAGATGAAAAAGTATTGCTAGTAAAGCAAAAAGTTGCTAATCGCAATTGGTTTTTACCTGGGGGAAGGGTAGAGAATGGTGAAACGTTAGAAGAAGCGATGATTCGAGAAATGAGAGAAGAAACAGGATTAGAAGTTAAAATTAAGAAGCTACTCTATGTTTGTGATAAACCAGATGCTAGTCCATCTTTATTACATATTACGTTTCTGCTTGAAAGGATTGAAGGTGAAATTACGCTACCTTCTAATGAGTTTGATCATAATCCAATTCAAGATGTGCAAATGGTACCGATTAAAGATTTAAGTCAATATGGTTTTTCGGAAACTTTTATAACTCTTATAAGTGAAGGTTTTGCAAGTGCAGGGAGTTATCAAGGCTTGAAACAAAATATAGGCTTGTAAATATAGTTGAAGGATAGCAGTTAGCTATCCTTCATAAACATGTTTTACACTTCTGAATGTAAAGAAGAAACAAGTTGATTTAAAAATTCGTCCCCGGTCATAACCGCTTTTCCGCCGCCGCGAGCACTCTTTTTATTTCCGCCACCTTTTCCTTCAATTGTAGGAAGTGCCTCTTTTAAAAGAGCATTCATATCGAGCGTGACTGTTTTTCCGCAAGCAAGGATACATTGTAATTTGTCTTCATTTTCAATAACGAAATATGTAATGGCATGCTCTTGTTGTTCTGTAATAATGGCAGAAAGTTTTGCGATTTCTTGCATAGAGCGATTTGTAAATACTTTAGAAATAAGTATGCCAGCATGTATTTCCGTAGGCTGTTGAAGTAGTTCATTTGCCTCTACAAATAATAATTTTTCATTCATTGTTTGTATTGCTTTTTCGTTTTCTTTTTGAGAAGTAAGCAGTTGTGCTACTTTTGCTGGAATATCACTCTCGCTACTGTTTAATTGTTTAGAAACATCCTTCATAATTTGTTGCTGTTGCCCCATAAGTTGTAGTGTGCGCCAGCCAGCTATAAACGTTAATCGTATGCCGCCTTTATTGCGCTCCCATCCTAGTACTTGAATAGGACCTACTTCACCTGTACTTTTCGGATGCGTTCCGCCACAGCCGTTGTAGTCGAAGTTTTCAATTATAACAACACGTATATTTTCTGTTATAGTCGGTTCTTTACGAAGAGGTAACGTTTTCGCTTCTTCTAAATTCATCCACAGGGTACGGATTGGATGGTTTTCAAAAACAATTTTGTTTGCAATTTTTATCGCCTTTTCAACTATTTCTGCATGAAGATTTTCTGTTTCTAAATCAATTGTTACCGTTTCTTTACCAAGGTGGAATCCAATCGTAGGTATGTTAAAATGGTCCCAAAAAGCAGCAGATAAAATGTGTTGAGCCGCATGTTGCTGCATATGGTCAAAACGGCGCTCCCAATTAATTTTACCTTCTACTTCTTCTGTATGTAATTGTTCGGTAATGAAGTGGCGGATTTCGTCATTGACTTCTTCAACATCGAGTACAGCAATTCCATTTAAAGTTCCAGTATCATGGGGCTGCCCGCCACCTGTCGGATAAAATGCTGTTTCATTTAAAACAACGTATAAGTTACCGTCTTTATCATAATCTTGCTTTATGACTTTCGTAGTAAAGTCTTTTTTATAAGCGTCAGTGTAATATAATTTTTGCTCCAATTTTCTTTCCCCTTTCCTGTTCACTAGTTTCATTGTAAAGCAATCGAAATTAGTTTCCTAATATTTCAGAAGAAAGAAACTATTTTTAGAATTTTCTTGCTATAATAAGAAGAAAATGCGGGGGTGGAATGAATATGTTATATGAAAACGGCGTAGATAAACTGCTTAGTTTAAGCAAAAATATTTCTGAATTGTATCGAGAATTAAATGAAATGACCCGGATTTTAACGGATTGTAATCGAGAAAGTGTGAAGTTTGATCGGTTATATGTAAAAGAGGTACTGTGGAAGAAAGAAGATGTAATAGAGAAATATGATCAGCTGCTTGTGCAACTTTGTATAAATGAATGCTTTGATTTAAAAAGTGTCATTACAGGGGAGTATAAGTATACATATGAAGAAGTAGAAAATATCGTTTTACAATTTAATGAGAAGTATAATGTCGTAATTTTAATTAAAGATGTTTGTAAAGAATTACAGTTTACATATGGCATAGATATGGAAATAACGAGAACAGCTCGGGTATCAACAGCTCAAGTATAAAAAGGGAAAAGAAAGCAGATCCTTTGCTTTCTTTTTTTTTGTAAGAACAGGGAGAGTAGGTTTAACGATGAAAGGGAAGTTACAAAATATTCATCCGTTAGGAATGACAATTATAATAGGGACTTTATTTGCGAGGTTCGCCACGTCAATGAGTATTCCTTTTTTAGCAATTCATTTAACGACTGTTAAAGGTGTATCAGCTGGAATGACGGGTGCTATTATCGGAACGAGTGCACTTGTTGGAGTGTTTGCTAGTTTTATCGGAGGGAATTTATCGGATCGATTCGGCCGAAACATGATTATAATATGGTCCATGATCGTTTGGGTGTTTGTATTTATAGGTTTTTCATTTGCAAATCATGTTCTAAGTTTCTTTTTATTAAATGCTTTGAATGGATTATGTCGGTCTTTTTTTGAGCCGACGTCAAGAGCATTATTATCAGATTTAACGAAACCAGAGTATCGTTTACTCGTATATAATTTGCGTTACGGTGCAATCAATGTTGGAGTAGCGATTGGCCCACTTGTCGGATTACAGATTGGAAGTGCAAAATCTACAATTCCTTTTTTAGTAGCAGCTGGAGTATATATTCTATATACAGCTATATTAGCATTCCAATTTAAGAAGTATCCAATTGAAAAAAAGAAAGTAAATACAGAAAAGCCTGTCACAATGTTAAATGCAGTTCGTATATTGCGAAAGGATGTCGTATTTTTAGTTGCCTTAGTCGGTATTATTTTGAGTAATTGTGGCTTTTCACACTTAACGACAACAGTATCTCAATATTTTGCAAATGCACATATATTTCAGGATGGAGTGAAATTATTTTCGTATATGTTAGCTTTAAATGCGATTGTTGTAGTCGTAATTCAATACCCTGTTATTCAAATATGTAAAAAGTATACACCGTTAACATCAATTATGGTTGGAACTTTATTTGTGAGCGGGGGGTTGTTTGGATTTGGAATAGCAGAATCTATGCTAGGTGCTGCTATTTGTACAATTATTTTTACAGTTGGAGAAGTTTTAATGTTTTCCATGACGGATGTATTTATTGATGATATAGCTGTTTCACATTTAAAAGGAACATATTTTGGAGCAATGGGATTTTCAGGGATTGGAGCAGTAATTGGTCCATGGTTTGGAGGAGTGCTTCTCGATTACTACGGGTATCAAAATGGGTTTGTAGTATTTTCAGCACTAGCTATATTTTCAACTGTAGCATTTCCTGTACTTGTAGCTACAAAAGGTTTATTGAAAAAAAGATATGATAGAAATTGTAATTTAGAATTAGATGCGAAATAAAATAAGCCCCAGCAGATGACTGGGGCTTATTTTTGTATTTATCCCGCTATTTGCGGGCAGTAAGAACCCATTGATTAAAGCTTTACTTTATTTTAATTCTCAATTTGAAAAAGAACTTTTTCTTCATGTTTATTAGCAACTTCATTTTTGGAAATATGAATGGCTAAATATCCATTCTCTAAGCAGGCTAGCATCTTTTTATAAATAATAGTAGTGGGTAAAGGGATGATCCGCTGCAAAGAAATATTTTTATGAAGTATGCAAATATTTAGGCCTGTCTCCATCTTTTTAATAACTACATTTTGTTCGGATACATTTGGTACATCTGTTTCCAAAATGTATTCTTGTTCAGTTTCACAAAGGTCAATATGAATTTGATTTGGGAAACTAAAGTTACTACAAGAATCAGAACAAAATTGATCCATCCATTCTTCGAAACCATCAACATGAAAAAGACAATCCTTCTTTTTCTTGCCCATGTAAGACACCCTCCGTAAAATCTCAATTCATACTATGTTATGCATGAATGAAGTAGGGGTGAAGAATAAATGGAAAAATATAAACATTGTATGTGGCAAAGGTAGCTAGTGTGAGCCTTTTGTTTTACATATCATGATGTGCATGATTTTTTTGGCGTGAATGGTTACGGTTTTTTACTTTATGAGATCCGCTTAATGGTTCAGGTTGTCCCTTTTTTTCTTTCGCTTCACGATTGTTTTTTCCCATTGTATGTGACACCTCCTCTTTCTCTTTAGAATGAGAGAAGTTTGCAAATTTATACGAGAATGTTTTTAGAAAAAAAGGTAAAGATAAATGGGACTAACTATTATGGAAAGGGGATTATATAATGCCATATCATAAAGATAAACAACAAGCTTTTCAAGCAGCGCAGCAAGGAGTTACACAAGCAGAACATGCATTTAACAACATTGTGAAAAATGATCCAAACTACGGTCATGATCTAAAAGAATTACGCCAAGAGGTTCAGGAAGCGTATGAACAGATTCAAAATGCGTTAGAAGTCGCTTCAGAAACACAACGTCCACAACTTGAGCAATACGAAAATAATCTCCAAAACATTATGCGAAATGTAGATCAATTAGAAAAGTAAATGAGGTTGTTGTGTATTCGACAACCTCCTACTTTAATGAACATTATGCTAAAACAGAAAATTTTTTTAGTGGTTTTTTCTTTATTATGCGCAGTACATATATTTCAAGTGGAAAAAGTGGAAGCGAAAATGTTGCTCAGAAAAGAGCTAGAACCAACTGGCTATGTAACGTGGGAAGTACCTAATAATGAAAAGATTATTGCCATTACATTTGATGATGGCCCAGATCCAACTTATACACCGCAAGTTTTACATTTATTACGTCAATATAAAGCAGAAGCAACATTTTTTATGATTGGATTTCGAGTTCAGCGTAATCCATATTTAGTGAAACAAGTGTTAAAAGAGGGACATGAAATTGGAAATCATACGATGAATCATTTATATGCGAGTAATTCATCGGATGAAAAATTAGAAAATGATATTTTAGATGGAAAGAAATTTTTCGAAAAATGGGTGAAAGAACCTTTACTATTCCGTCCACCTGGCGGATATATTAACGATGCTGTATTTAAAACAGCGAAAGAAGCAGGTTATCAAACTGTTCTATGGTCGTGGCATCAAGACCCGCGTGATTGGGCAAATCCAGGGGTTGAATCCATTGTAAATCATGTAGTAAAAAATGCTAAAAGTGGAGATATCGTATTGTTACATGATGGAGGAAATGATCGTAGTCAAACAGTAGCAGCATTAGCAAAAATTTTACCTGAGCTGAAAAAACAAGGATATCGATTTGTAACGGTTTCAGAATTACTACGTTATAAACATTAGAAAAAATCCCAAAAGGAAAATATGCCTTTTGGGATTTTTCGTTACTGGTTCTTTTTACGTTTCTTATTATTTTGTCGCTCTGCTGGAGTTAAAGGCTCGTTTGCGAATTCTTCGTTATAACCAGCACCTTGTCCTTGTGCGGATGCTGCATTCATTCCTGAAATAGTATGATTTGCTTTTCTTTTACCCATTTTATTTCACCTCTATAATATTTTTTGTATGTTGAATGATGAGCAGTTCATAGTATGTATGAACTGTAAGTAAAGCACTAATAGAGCACTTTACTTTATGGTAATAGTATTCATAAGGAGCGTGAACACTATTCAAATTTAGAAACATAAAGAAAACTTATGATAATCTATAAGTTTCTTATTATTTACTTATTTAGAAAGTTGTAATAAGATATTATCGTAAGGTATTGAAAAGTTTGTCTACATTTTATATTCAGACAACTTAGTCACGTTTAACAGGGGGGAAACATAATGGTCAAACATAATCCATTTCAATCACGTGCAACTTTTGAAGTAGATGGAAAAACGTATCATTATTATGATTTGAAAGCGCTTGAAAACGCAGGGGTTGGCAACGTATCTCAATTACCATATTCCGTGAAAGTTTTACTTGAATCAGTACTTCGTCAAGTAGACGGACGTGTAATTACAGAAGAACATGTTACAAATTTAGCGAAATGGGGAACGAAAGATGTGCAAGATATCGATGTTCCATTTAAACCATCTCGTGTAATTTTACAAGATTTCACTGGTGTTCCAGCTGTTGTTGATTTGGCTTCGCTTCGTAAAGCAATGGCAGATATGGGCGGGGATCCTGATAAAATTAATCCAGAAATTACTGTAGACCTTGTAATTGACCACTCTGTACAGGTTGATAGAGCGGGTACGGCAGACGCGCTTGCATTCAACATGGACTTAGAGTTTAAACGTAACGAAGAACGTTATAAATTTTTAAGCTGGGCACAAAAATCATTTGATAACTATCGCGCAGTGCCACCAGCTACAGGTATTGTACACCAAGTAAACCTTGAATATTTAGCACCAGTTGTTCATGCTGTGAAAAATGCTGAAGGTGACTTAGTTGCATACCCAGATTCATTAGTTGGAACAGACTCACATACAACAATGATTAACGGTATCGGCGTTCTTGGATGGGGCGTTGGTGGTATTGAAGCGGAAGCAGGAATGCTTGGACAGCCTTCATACTTCCCAGTACCTGAAGTAATCGGTGTGAAATTAACTGGTACACTTCCAAGTGGTACTACAGCAACTGACGTTGCATTAAAAGTAACACAAGTATTACGTCAAAAAGGTGTAGTTGGTAAATTCGTTGAGTTCTTCGGTAATGGACTAAAGAGCATGCCTTTAGCTGACCGTGCAACAATTTCAAATATGGCACCAGAATACGGTGCAACTTGTGGATTCTTCCCAATTGACGATATTTCATTAGAATACTTACGTTTAACAGGTAGAGATGAAGAGCAAATTCGCATTGTTGAAGAATACTGTAAAGCAAATGGTTTATTCTATACAGCAGACAGCAAAGATCCAATTTACACTGATCTTGTTGAAATTGATTTAAATACAATCGAATCTAACCTTTCTGGACCGAAACGCCCACAAGATTTAATTCCACTTTCAGATATGAAAGATGCGTTCCATAAAGCTGTTGTAGCACCAGTTGGAACACAAGGACTTGGATTTAATGAGCAAGAGTTCGATAAAGAAGTGAAGGTTACATTAGAAGATAAAGAAGTAACGATGAAAACAGGTGCAATTGCAATCGCTGCAATTACAAGCTGTACAAATACATCAAACCCATACGTATTAATTGGGGCAGGTCTAGTTGCGAAGAAAGCAATTGAAAAAGGGCTTGTAGTACCTGAGTACGTAAAAACATCATTAGCACCAGGATCTAAAGTTGTTACTGAATACTTAGATAAATCAGGTTTAACAACATATTTAGATCAATTAGGTTTCCAAACAGTTGGTTACGGTTGTACGACTTGTATCGGTAACTCTGGTCCGTTAGCAGAGGAATTAGAAGAAGCAATCGCAGCAAACGATTTATTAGTAACATCTGTTTTATCTGGTAACCGTAACTTTGAAGGTCGTATTCATCCACTTGTAAAAGCAAACTACTTAGCATCACCACCACTTGTTGTGGCATATGCACTTGCAGGTACTGTTGATATTGACCTGAAAAATGATGCAATCGGTAAAGATGCAAATGGCAATGCTGTTTACTTCAACGACATTTGGCCATCAGCTAAAGAAATTGAAGATGTAGTTCAAAACGTTGTTACATCTGAACTGTTCAAGAAAGAATATGCACAAGTATTTAACAGCAATGAGCGCTGGAATGAAATCCAAACTTCAAATGAAGCTTTATATACTTGGGATAATGATTCAACTTATATTCAAAACCCACCGTTCTTTGAAGGATTATCTAAAGAGCCAGGTGAAGTTGAAACGTTATCAGATTTACGCATAGTTGGTAAATTTGGAGACTCTGTAACGACAGACCATATTTCACCAGCAGGTTCAATTGGTAAGCATACACCAGCAGGACGCTACTTATTAGAAAACGGCGTACAACCTGTTGACTTTAACTCTTACGGTTCTCGTCGTGGTAACCACGAAGTTATGATGCGTGGTACATTCGCGAACATCCGTATTAAAAACCAAATCGCACCAGGAACAGAAGGCGGATACACAACATATTGGCCAACTGGTGAAGTAACATCAATCTATGATGCTGCTATGAAATATAAAGAAGATGGCACAGGCCTTCTAGTTATTGCTGGTAAAGATTACGGTATGGGAAGTTCTCGTGATTGGGCTGCGAAAGGTACAAACTTATTAGGTATTAAAGCGGTAATCGCAGAAAGCTTCGAACGTATTCACCGTAGTAACTTAGTATTAATGGGTGTATTACCACTTCAATTTAAAGATGGCGAAAGCGCTGAAACGTTAGGTCTTGTTGGTAACGAGTCATTTGAAATTCAAATTGACAAAACAGTTAGACCACGCGATCTTGTAAAAGTAGTTGCAACTGATGCAGATGGCAACGAAAAACAATTTGAAGTAGTAGCTCGTTTCGATAGTGAAGTAGAAATTGACTACTACCGTCACGGTGGTATTCTGCAAATGGTTCTTCGTGAGAAAATTGAAGAGTCTAAAGTGTCGAACTAAATAATTGAAATGAACGATAAGGAAGCTAACAACTGTTAGCTTCCTTATTTTATGGAAAGGGATGAAGCCATTTGGTTTCATCCCTTTCTTTTTACTATAAAAATGGAGGGAACATCATGAAAGAATATAAAAGAATATTGTTACCGTTACAGAAAGAAAAATTATTAGTAATAGCAGCTGTATGTAGTGGATGCTTTGCTGCTATTTTAAATTTATCTCGTCCACTATTCATGGGATTAATTGTAGATAACCTTATTCAACGAGAGTTAAAGGAGGTGTATCTTTACATTACTTTGTTTGCAGCTAGCCGCTTGTTGATGTGGGTGAACAATCTTTCATTTGATTATGTAAGTTCAAAAGCGAGTCAGCGAATATTACGAGAGAAGCGTATAGATGTATTGCGTCATTTCTTCTCATTACCGTTTGAAGAGAGTGAGAAGATTAAGGGAGGAGAGTTAGAGACATTAGTTGTGTCTGATATTCCGAACTGGGTCAGATTATATGGATCTATATTAATAGAATATATACACGCTATTGCCCAATTTATTGGCGCAATCATAGCACTACAACATATAGATATAAAGTTCATATTGTGGGTAGCTCCGTTTTTATTTTTAAGTGCAACGGTTCCGATGTTGATGGGGAAAAAGGTAAGAAATATCGCCAGCATTGCTCAAAGAAATCAATCAAATGTTGTAGAGATGGTGTCACAGTTTGTAAAAGGAGCACAAGATTTACGTAGTTTGCAAAAAGAAAAATGGGCCATTCGCTTATTTAAGGGAGTAACGGCACAATCTTATAAAACAGAAGTAAAGAAGACGATGATGCAACATTGCATTGGAGTAGTTGGAACCGTGATTGAAACAGGGGCATATATCGTTGTTCTCATTATAGGCGCGCAGAAAATAATGAAGGGGGAAATGGAAGTTGGTTCAATTGTTGCCGTGTTAGCCACAATTGAAATGCTCTTTTTTCCAGTCCGCTACGTTGGCGATTTATTAATGATGACACAAGTTGCAGTCGCTTCGGCAAATAGAGTTTTTTCCTTTTTAGATAAACGAGTGGCAAATAGTAAGGTAGAAAGAGCGATGGGGATGACGGTAACAAATGTTTCATTTCAGGAGAGTAATGAAGAGAAATGCAGAATTCATAATATTGATTTGCAAATTAATCCTGGTGAACTCGTTATGATTGTAGGAGAAAGTGGTGCAGGAAAGACGACACTTTTAAAATTAATGATAGGGTTGTATAAACCATCTAACGGTAACATTGTTTATTATGGTGATGAGGCTCGTATGACGACAGTGTGGCAAGAACCTCGTTTCTTTCGGACGACAGTAAAAGAGAATATGTATTTCGGGGGAAAGTATCTAGAAAATCAGTTAGAAAAAAATATGGAACTTGTAAATGTGAAACCGATTATTAGTGATTTACCTAGGGGGATTGAAACTGTACTACATAAAAGCGGGGAAGAGTTTTCTGGAGGGGAAAGAAAACGTCTTGCATTATTACGCGCTATTGGTTCAAATCCGAATCTTATTATTTTAGATGAACCGACTGCGGGATTAGATCCGGGCAATCAAGAAACTGTTTGGAATATGATAGAAGGATTAGGAAGAGGGGTCACAAGAATTGTGGCAACACATGATGTAGAGAAAGCGATACTAGCAGATCGTGTTGTTATAATGAGAGAAGGAAGTATTGTTGCATGTGGAAGTCCTGAAAAATTAATAAATAGTCATTCGTTTTTACAGAGATATGAATAAAGATAAGAGCAGTGCTCTTATCTTTATTCAGCATAATTTATTTGATACTCGATAGATTCGGAGTGATTCAGATCAACGTTTAAAGTAGCAGTCATAAGGAAAGTTGCAATTCCGAGAATTAAGAAAAGGACGAATGAGACTAGAGAGACGTAGAGACAAATACGCCCTACTTTCTTTTTTTCAAGATCTTTACTAAAGAGTGAAATGATCCATGTAATAATGCCGATTGGGTATAAAAGAAAACTAAGAATATATAATGTTGTTTTTTCGAATGAATTCATAAACAATCCCCCTTTTGTTGAAGGTTATATAACTACGAGAGTAAATAGGTAAGTGGGTCAATAAGAAGATAAAACACCTCATCTGTTTTTCTAATTATATGATAAAAAGGAAAAAACTTCACTTTAAATAAGAATATTCTAATTATTTTGACTGTGAATATTTCCAAGCTTGTCCGTATAAGCTAAAATAAGGTATATAGTATTTGGGTAATTAGATTAATAAGAAGATAAATACGTTAGGGTGATATAAAATGTGGCGGAAGCTTACGATTATTGTAGTGTTACTTTGTTTAGCGGGATATGCAGCTTATGAACAGTTTGGTAAAAAAGACCAGGCGGTACAAGGGGAGCAAGAAAAAAGTGAAGCTGCTATGAAAGAGATGATTGCAAGTAATGGTATCGAAATAGGGAAGAGTGCGCCAAACTTTGAATTAACGAAGTTAGATGGAACGAATGTAAAGTTATCAGATTTGAAAGGAAAGAAAGTGATTTTAAACTTTTGGGCAACGTGGTGTGGACCTTGCCAGCAAGAAATGCCGGATATGGAGGCTTTCTATAAAGAACATAAAGAAAATGTAGAAATTTTAGCAATAAATTATACGCCTTCAGAAAAGGGGGGGGGAGTAGAAAAGGTAAGCAATTTTGCAAAAGAAAAAGGAATTACTTTTCCTATTTTATTGGACAAGAACATTGATGTGACAACAGCGTATAAAGTAATTACGATTCCAACTTCGTATTTTATAGATACGAAAGGTGTCATTCAAGATAAGTTTATTGGACCGATGACGCAAAAAGAGATGGAGAAACGGATTACTAAATTAAAATAATGGTGAAAAGGTAGAGGTGGAAAGTTACCATTTCTGCCTTTTCTTTTTCACGTAGTGATAGCAGCATGTTATGATAAAAGAAATATAAACGTTTAGAGGTAAAGGAGTGTTTGGAGTGGGGAATATATCCTTACCGTTAGATTATGTTGTAATTGATTTTGAAACAACAGGATTTAACCCTTATAATGATAAAATTATTCAAGTAGCAGCAGTGAAATATCGTAATCATGAACTAGTAGATCAATTTGTTTCCTATGTGAATCCAGAGCGTTCAATTCCGGACCGAATAACGAGTTTAACAGGTATTACAAATTATCGTGTTTCAGATGCACCGACGATTGAAGAAGTATTACCTTTATTTTTAGCATTTTTACATACAAATGTTATTGTCGCTCATAATGCATCTTTTGATATGCGTTTTTTAAAAAGTAATGTAAATATGCTTGGGCTGCCTGAACCTCAAAATAAAGTGATTGATACTGTGTTTTTAGCGAAGAAATATATGAAGCACGCACCTAATCATAAACTTGAAACGTTAAAGCGAATGCTTGGCATTCGTTTAAGTTCTCATAATGCATTTGATGATTGTATTACTTGTGCAGCTGTTTATCAAAAATGTGCATCTATTGAAGAAGAAACAAACAGGAAATCGAATACAGAAGTACTTGATGAAACAGCAGTATATGAAGCAGTAAAAAAGATACTTGTACGAAATAAACGTGATATCGAATGGATTCGTTGTATGAATGTAGGAAGCTATTTAGATATAAAAGCTTTTTATCCAGTTATGAGAGTAAAAGTAAAAGGGCGAAAGAAATACGTATTAACAGAGATATTAGAAGATGATGTGAAAGAAATATGTACGAGTTTAAATTGTGAACCCGCGTTAAAAAGTGAAGTTGGTAATACGAGAATTATGCTTAATAGCTTAGAGGATGTCCTGAAATTAGAAAGTTATATTTTAGGACAGTATGATTTCGTACTGCAAGCGCTAAGTGAGTATAAGCAAAGTGAAATGAATGCAGATGAAAAGCTAAAAGAATATTTAAATATAATGGTATAAAAAACTCCGTGTACAAGAAGTTGTGCACGGAGTTTTTTTAGGAGTACTAAAACATAAAATTTTCTTACAAATCTGATTAAAGAGTTTTTCATTTGCTCATACTATGTATAGTAAGAATGCGAAGGAGAGAGGGTGAACAGCATGAGAAGAAGTCGTCGTAAATCATTTGACGAACTTGTGAAAGAAAATAAACAACAATTATTAAGTGATCGTGATGCAATCGATCGCATTGAAGAGCGTATTGAAAAACGTTATGAAATGCAACTTTTTAAGCAAGCTGAATAATTCTTAACACTAGTACGATACTAGTGTTAAGGAGGCGATAGTAATGGGTAATCCGAAAAAGAATTCAAAAGACTTTGCACCGAATCATATTGGAACACAATCAAAAAAAGCTGGTGGCAATAAAGGAAAGCAAATGCAAGACCAAACAGGCAAACAACCGATTGTTGATAACGGTTAAAAAAGGGAGAATGTTGTCATTCTTCTTTTTGTGACGGATTTTTAATAGTCAAAAAGGGCTGACTTATGTCAGCCCTTTTTCGTAATCGTAAAATTTTCAACGAGTAAACGCCAATTTTGCGGGAATGGTAAGCCAATCTTCCAGTAACTAATACCGCCTATACCTTGTTCTTTCATTAAATTGAATTTGCTTTGAACAGACCGTGAATCTTCAAACCAAACTTCGTGTTGAACACCATTTTCATCAAAATAATTAAAATGAGGAGCTTGAGCTGTGAAATCATAGCGGATGGGGACATTGTATTTACGAGCTAGTGCGACAGCTGCGACAGAGCTAATTGCTTTTGCAGGCGGATTGCCTTGTTTGAACGGAAGTTTCCAATCGAATCCGTATAAGTTTTGCCCCATCATAATTTTTTGGGGAGGCATTTGAGATTTTGCATATTGAAGTACTTCTTTTACAGGACCGATAGGAGAAATAGCCATCGGTGGCCCGCCTTGCCAACCCCAGTCATATGTCATAATGACGACGAAATCAACAATTTGCCCTTGTGCTTTATAATCGTGAGCTTCGAAAAATTTTCCCTTTTGATTTGAACTTGTTTTCGGTACAAGCGTTGTACTCAATGTGTATCCGTTAGGTAAGCGTGTTTTTACATTTCGTAAAAAACGATTATACGCTTCGCGATCTTCAGGTGCTATACTCTCGAAATCAAAATGAATGTCTCGCATACCGTACTTCTCAGCTGTTTGTAAAATGTTAGTAATAAATTTGTTTTGAATCGATGCATCGCGTAAAATAACCGATGTCAGATCGGCACTGAAATTTCCATTTTCAATATTTGTAATAACGAGCATCGGGATGGTTTTGCCTTGCGTTGCAATATTAGCGATTTTAGCTGTTTCAGTTGGTTCTTTTAACGTACCATCTCTTTTTGCCTCGAAACTGAAGTAAGCCAAATATGTTAAAAATGGATTAATGGCACGCGTAGCGTTAACCAAACTTTCTTTTATTGGTATTGTTGAAGGTTGTAAATAAGCGATGGATTCTACTGCGCGTTTTGTCCCTTTTGGTATATATAATTGCTGTCCAACATGGAGAATGGATTTTAAAGATAAGTTATTAACCTTAGCTAAACTAGCGAGAGGTACGTTATATGTTTGAGAGATTCGATATAGGCTATCGCCAGGCTGTACATAATAATTATTCCCTTTCGTATTAACGATCAGTGCCTGACCTACAACGAGTGTTTCAGCTGGATTTAGTCCATTGTCCTTTACTATTTCGTCAGGTGTTGATCCGTACTTTGATGCCAAGCTATATACGCTATCACCGCTACGAACAGTTACAATTTGAATCATATGCTTGCTCCTTTCAGTAAAAGATTCACTGTTTTTATTTTATTTTTGATGTCACTGTATTATGATTAAATGTATGCAAGGTAGCAGAAGTGAAAGAAGGCGAATACATATGTTTGTAGCAGAACATGAAGTTGAAATCCGTTATGCGGAAACAGATCAAATGGGTGTTGTTTACCATTCAAACTATTTGGTGTGGCTTGAACTAGGTCGCACGAAACTTATACAAGATTTAGGATTTTCATATGTTGAAATGGAGAAAGAGGGAATTATTTCTCCTGTGTTAGATTTGCGAATTTCATATCGTAAAGCGATGCGTTACGGAGAAAAAGCAATTGTGAAAACGTGGATTGATACTGTTAGTCCGCTTCGCGTTGTATATGGTTATGAAATATATAACGGTGAAGGTGAACTTTGCATTACTGCAAGTACGACGAATATTTGCGCGAAAAAAGAAGGGTTCAGGCCTGTATCATTTAAAAAGTTATATCCAGAGTGGTATGCGAAATATGAGGAAATTAAGAAAAAATAAAAAAGCGTGGCAGAAGCCACGCTTTTTTATTTTTCATAATTAAATTGCGGGAAATCATCACCGTCGTTAAATGTAACAGCTAAATTATGTCCATCGAAGAACCACTCATCATCGCCTTCAATAAAGAAGTTAATACCTTCTTCTTGAGTTTGAACAGCAGGATGTGCAGGATCATCTTTACGAATACCTAAAGAAAGTCCTTTTTGCACAGTACTGCAACCGCCGTATTGTACGAAAAGGCGTAGTGTTTCACCCGATTGTAAGTTTAATTCGTTTTTATACCATTGTGCTGCTTCTTTTGTTACGGAAAGATTCATGTATAGTTCCTCCAAATTATGTTGCTTTTTCTTTAGTATAAAAAATAACGCAAAAAGACGCTATTAATATGCTTCACGTTTTCTTTTTGCGTTATGTGGGTTACGATCTTATTTTTGCTTTTTTGAAAAGTTTGCTTTCGGTTCAGTTTTATTTATAATTCGTCCGATATTTGCACGGTGTTTATAAATAACCATACCTGCTAATAAACACATCGCAATAATGAAGATTTTATCCCCGCTAACAATGGATGCAATAACAGCAACGACGGCTGTTACCATAGAAGAAAGTGATACGTATCTTGTTGTAAATAAAAGGCTGAAAAAGACAACAGCTAATATTGCAAAAACAACTGGAGAGTAGCATAATAGCACGCCAGCAGAAGTTGCAACAGCTTTACCACCACGGAATTTCGCGAAAATCGGATACACATGTCCAAGAACAGCTGCTAATCCGAACCATAGTGGGTGAACATCTAAACCGAAAATAATCGGTAGACTTGTTGCTAATGTACCTTTTAAAATGTCAGCAATTGTAACGATAAAACCTGCTTTTTTCCCTAGTGTGCGGAATGTATTTGTTCCGCCTAGATTACCGCTTCCGTGCTCACGAATATCGATTCCGTAGCCGATTTTTCCAACGACTAGTGCGAATGGAATCGAGCCAAGTAAGTAGGCAACGATAAATAAAAGATATGTAATAACCATAAGTTCAGTCTCCTTTATTCAAATGTGTTGATAAAGGGTAAAAAGAGTTTTTCCCGTATATTGTACCATACATTTGTAAAGAGCACATTTCTTTTTTGTAAATGAAAAATTCATTATTTCGTGAAAAAAATTTCACAGGAATGTTACATTTCTCACAGAAACACCAAGACTATATGTAGTAACATTTTAATCAAAAGACAACAACATATTGGTGGAGGGTTATAAATGTTACAACGAAATGTACGTGGAGAAGAATTAATGAGAGTGTTTGAGACGATTGTCCACGGTAGTGAGCAAGATTTAATGCAAGAAAATGCAAATGTAGATGGTCGCTCTCCAATGGGAGTAATGGGAACGTTCGCATCAGAGAGTGCGAAATATTATGCAGTTGAAAATTTATTGTCAGATCAAGTGAAAAAAGCGATAAATCAAAATATATTATATCCACATGACTTAGATTTTTATGCGACAGGAACGACGACTTGTTCGCAAATTCCGTTAGCGCAAATGCTTGCGGACGGTTTTCATACCGGACATGGGCATATGAGACAACCGCAGGATATTAAAAGTGCATTGGCTCTTTCGTCTATTATTTTTCAGGCGAATCAAAATATGCAGCACGGTGGTCAATCATTTGCACTCTTTGATATTGATTTAGCTCCATATGTGAGAAAAACAGTAGCGAGACATAAGAAACGATTACAGTCATATCCGCTTACGAAAGAACAAATAGAAGAATTTGCATGGAAAGAAACAGAAAATGATACGTATCAGGCGTGTGAAGCTTTCGTTCATAATTCAAATAGTATGCACAGTAGGGGCGGGGGACAAGTACCGTTTATTTCTATTAATTATGGAACAGACACATCAAAAGAGGGACGGTTATTAGTTAGACAAATTTTAAAAGCGACACAAGCTGGTCTTGGTAAAGGAGAAACACCAATTTTTCCGATTCAAATTTTTAAAATGAAAAAAGGTGTGAACTTTGAAGAATGTGATCCGAACTATGATTTATTTGAATTAGCGTTAGAGACAACGGCTGAACGATTATTCCCTAACTTTTCATTTTTAGATGCGCCATTTAATGCAGTGCATTATGACGGACGACCGGAAAGTGAAGTATGTTATATGGGATGTCGTACCCGTGTCATGTCTAACATACATGGAGAAGAAACAGCGATTGGAAGAGGCAATTTATCATTTACGTCTATCAACTTAGTGAAATTAGCGTTAATTAGTGGTTCAAAAGAAGCATTTTTTGAAGCGTTAAATTATTACTTAGATTTAGGGATTAAGCAATTATTAGAGAGATTTGAGTATCAATGTACGAAGCGAGCAAGAGATTTTCGATTTTTATATTCACAAGGTGTATGGCGCGGTGGAGAGAAGTTACAGCCTGAAGATTCTGTAGCATCCATTTTAAAGCAAGGGACGTTAAGTCTTGGTTTTATCGGTCTTGCGGAGTGTTTAGTAGCTTTAACAGGAAAGCATCATGGAGAAGATGAAGAATCATGGAAACTCGGATATGAAATCATTTCCTTTATGAGAGATAGAATGGATAAAGCAACGGAAGAACATGAACTGAATTTCTCATTAATTGCAACTCCTGCAGAAGGGTTATCAGGGAAGTTTGTGAAAAAAGATAGAGAAGAATTTGGTGTGATTAGCGGTATAACGAACCATAATTATTATACGAATTCATTCCATATCCCAGTTTACTATAGCATTCAAGCGATAAATAAAATTCGTTTAGAAGGACCTTTCCATGCTCTATGTAACGGGGGACATATTACGTATATTGAGCTAGATGGAGCAGCTATGCATAATAAACAGGCGTTAAAACAAATTGTACGAGCGATGGCAAATCATGGCGTTGGATACGGTTCAATTAATCATCCTGTTGACCGTTGTAAGTGCTGCAGTTATCACGGAGTTATTGGAAATGAATGCCCAAGTTGCGGAAATGAAGACGAAGTTAATATAGAAAGAATTCGCCGTATAACAGGTTATCTTGTAGGAGATATGTCGAAGTGGAATAGTGCGAAACGTAGTGAAGAGATGGATCGGGTGAAGCATAAATGAAAGTGATGAACATCATTCATGATAGTGTAGTAGATGGGGAAGGGTTGCGGACAGTCGTGTTTTTTGCGGGCTGTCCGCATCGTTGTTTTGGTTGCCATAATCCGAAATCGTGGAATATTTGTAATGGAACTGAAATGACAGTAGTAGAAATTGTGAAAGAGATTGCAAGTAATTCATTAACTGATGTAACATTTTCAGGTGGAGATCCATTTTTTCAAGCTGCTGAAGTGAAAAAAGTAGCAAAAGCTGTGAAAGACTTGAAAAAAAATCTTTGGATGTATACAGGTTATACGTTAGAAGAGATACAGAGTTCTCAAAATAATGATATGATAGAGTTGTTACATTATGGGGATGTTTTAGTCGATGGAAGATTTGAAATCGAGAAAAAAGATTTAACACTTCCATTTCGCGGAAGCTCCAATCAACGTATTATTCGATTGAAAGAGTAAAAAGGCGGGATAGATTATATGAATAAAACAGTATTACTAGTTGAAGATGAAAGAAGATTACGTGAAATCGTTAGTGATTATTTTCGTAATGAAGGCTTTGAAGTAATCGAAGCAGAAGACGGGAAAATAGCGTTAGAATTATTTGCAGAGCATGAAATTGATTTAATTATGTTAGATATAATGTTACCAGAAATAGATGGATGGTCTGTTTGTAGACGAATTAGAAAAGAATCAGCAGTACCAATCATTATGTTGACAGCACGTTCGGATGAGGATGATACATTACTAGGGTTCGAATTAGGTGCAGATGAGTATGTAACGAAACCTTTCAGCCCGAAAGTGTTAGTAGCTCGCGCGAAGACATTATTGAAGCGTGCGGATGGCGTGGTAGGAGTAGCGGAAGAAAATGCTATGTCTTTAGCTGGAATAGAAGTGAATCGTCTATCTAGAACCGTTTTAGTAGATGGAGAAGAAATTATATTGACACATAAGGAATTTGAACTTCTTGTTTATTTAATGGAGAACAAAGGAATTGTGTTGTCACGTCAACATTTATTAGATCAGTTATGGGGATATGATTACTACGGTGATGACCGAACGGTTGATACTCATATTAAAAAACTACGAAATAAGCTAGGAGATAAAGCGAAGCATATCGGTACTGTTATTCGAGTTGGTTACAAATTTGAAGAATAACCTTTAAATTACTATGCGCTTTGGCTTTGGGATATAGCAAATTTATACTCTCTTTTGTAGGTGGAATGAACAAAAAATACTTTTCTTGTCTACAATGTTAGATAAGAGTATTTTTTTAATTGGATTTCACGATGAGTTCACAAGAAGGACACAAAACGTGACTATACTGAAAATACGAATTCACCAGAGAGGGGAAGTAAACATGGGATATTACGACGGACCAAATTTAAATGAAGAGCATAGTGAAACGAGAGAAGTGAGAAAATCAGGTAGTAAAAAAGGTTATTTTTTCACAGGTTTAGTCGGAGCTGTAGTTGGGGCTGTCACAATTAGTTTTGCGGCACCATATATGCCATGGGCTCAAAATAATGGAGCGGCTGTATCATCATTCAGTTCGGATTCAAAAGTTGAAGGTACTGTAGTTCCTGTTGTCAATAAAGCAAAAAATGAAACTGATTTACCTGGTATGATTGAAGGCGCGAAAGATGTTGTTGTAGGTGTTATTAATATGCAACAAAGTGTTGATCCATTTGCAATGCAACCGACAGGCCAAGAGCAACAAGCTGGCTCAGGATCAGGTGTTATTTATAAAAAAGCAGGAAATAAAGCGTATATTGTAACGAACAACCATGTAGTAGATGGAGCGAATAAACTTGCTGTAAAACTAAGTGATGGTAAAAAGGTAGATGCAAAACTTGTAGGGAAAGACCCTTGGTTAGATTTAGCGGTTGTAGAAATTGATGGATCTAATGTAAATAAAGTTGCGACTTTAGGTGATTCAAGTAAACTTCGTGCGGGTGAAAAAGCGATTGCAATTGGTAACCCACTAGGGTTTGATGGAAGTGTAACGGAAGGTATTATTAGTAGCAAAGAACGTGAAATTCCAGTAGATATCGATGGCGATAAGCGTGCAGATTGGAATGCTCAAGTTATTCAAACAGATGCAGCAATTAACCCAGGTAATAGTGGTGGTGCGTTGTTTAATCAAAATGGTGAAATAATTGGGATTAATTCAAGTAAAATTGCACAACAAGAAGTTGAAGGAATTGGATTTGCTATTCCAATTAATATTGCAAAGCCAGTTATTGAATCACTTGAAAAAGACGGAGTGGTGAAACGTCCAGCTCTTGGAGTAGGTGTCGTTTCATTAGAAGATGTGCAAGCTTATGCAGTAAATCAATTGAAAGTACCGAAAGAAGTAACAAACGGCGTTGTATTAGGTAAAATTTACCCAATATCACCTGCAGAAAAAGCTGGTTTAGAGCAATATGATATTGTAGTATCATTAGATGATCAAAAAGTAGAAAATTCACTTCAATTCCGTAAATATTTATATGAAAAGAAAAAAGTAGGCGAGAAAGTAGAAGTTACATTCTATCGTAACGGTCAAAAAATGACGAAAACAGCTACTTTAGCAGATAATTCAGCTACAAAGAATCAATAATTGAAATAAAAGAAAGTCTCTTTCATATTGAAAGAGACTTTCTTTATCGGCTATACTAAAGGAATAGGAGGGATAAATTATGACAATTGAAAACCCAACTCGTACGGAAATTGGTGAAGTATTAAAGAAAAGCAAAACGATTGCAGTTGTTGGATTATCGGATAAGCCAGAACGTACATCGTATATGGTTTCAAAAGCAATGCAAGATGCTGGGTATCGCATTATTCCAGTAAACCCAACAGTAGATGAGGTGCTTGGAGAAAAAGCAGTTTCTTCACTAAAGGATATTAAGGAACATGTTGATATTGTAAATGTATTCCGTCGTTCAGAATTTTTAATGGATGTTGCGAAAGAGTTTGTAGAGATTGATGCAGATGTTTTTTGGGCACAATTAGGAGTACAAGATGAAGATACATATAAACTTTTGCAAGAAAAAGGCTATACTGTAATAATGGATCGTTGCATTAAAGTAGAACATGCGATGACAAAATAGTATAGGTTTTAAAGAGAGAAAGATTGATTCAGCCCTCTTTATAAATAAGTAGGGCCGATGAACGAGGTGTTCATCATGAGATTTTTTAAAGGCTGTTTTTGGGGATTGTTACTTGTTATCCCATTTTGGATATTGATCATTTGGATCATGATAAAGGTTTGGAATGTATAATCTTGGCATACATATCCATTTCTCGTTGACAAACGATTATTTTTCTGAAATAGTAGCCTAGAGGAATCCTTGTGAAAAAACAAGGATTTTTCTATTGAAAATGGTATATAAAAGAGATAAGATAACTTGCCAAAACTATAGTCGAGGCGTTATTCTATAATAGAAACATATGTTCTGATTTGATTAGGAAAGGGGCAAGGAGTTTGGCAAAGCATCAGTTCCAATATAATGAAGATGCAATTCAAGTGCTAGAAGGACTTGAAGCCGTTCGAAAACGCCCGGGTATGTATATCGGGAGTACGGATAGCCGTGGATTGCATCATTTAGTATATGAAATAGTAGATAACTCCGTTGATGAAGCGTTAGCGGGATTTGGCGACGAAATTTCTGTCGTAATACATAAAGATAATAGTATTAGCGTTATTGATAAAGGGCGAGGAATGCCTACGGGAATGCATAAACTTGGGAAACCTACACCTGAAGTTATTTTAACTGTACTTCATGCCGGTGGTAAGTTTGGTCAAGGTGGCTATAAAACAAGTGGTGGTTTACACGGTGTTGGGGCATCAGTTGTAAATGCCTTGTCAGAATGGTTAGTAGTGACGATTAAACGTGACGGAAATATTTATGAACAACGCTTTGAAAATGGTGGTATTCCTGCAACGACACTGGAAAAGATCGGGAAGACGAAAGAGTCTGGTACGACAATACATTTTAAACCAGATACAACGATTTTTAGCACAACAAATTACAATTACGAAACATTATGTGAAAGATTACGTGAATCTGCATTCTTATTAAAAGGGATGAAAATCTCAATAAAAGATGAGCGAAATGATTTAGAAGATGTCTTTCATTATGAAACAGGAATCGAAGCTTTCGTTTCATACTTAAATGAAGAAAAAGATTCAATCCATCCGGTTGTATATTTTACTGGTGAACAAAATGGAATTGAGGCAGAGCTAGCTTTTCAATTTAACGATGGCTACTCAGAAAATATTCTTTCGTTTGTAAATAATGTACGTACAAAAGATGGTGGAACACACGAAGCTGGGTTTAAGACAGCAATGACTCGTGTGTTCAATGAGTATGCTCGTAAAGTATTGTTATTAAAAGAAAAAGATAAAAACTTAGAAGGTACAGATATTCGTGAAGGTGTAGCGGCTATCGTTTCTGTACGTGTACCAGAAGAAGTACTTCAGTTTGAAGGGCAAACGAAAGGGAAACTTGGTACAAGTGAAGCTCGTTCTTCAATTGATGCAATTGTATCTGAGCATTTAGCTTACTTTTTAGAAGAAAACCCGGATGTTGCTACACTTCTTGTGAGAAAGGCAGTTAAAGCAGCGCAGGCACGTGAGGCTGCTCGTAAAGCGAGAGAAGAAGCGCGTACTGGTAAAAAGAAAAAGAAATCAGAAGGTACATTAAGTGGTAAGTTAACACCAGCACAATCACGTAACCCGCAAAAAAATGAACTGTACCTAGTAGAGGGTGACTCTGCGGGTGGTTCCGCAAAACAAGGTCGAGACCGACGTTTCCAAGCGGTATTACCGTTACGTGGTAAAGTAATCAATACAGAAAAAGCAAAACTTGCTGATATCTTTAAAAATGAAGAAATTAATACAATCATTTACGCTATTGGCGGTGGTGTAGGGAATGAATTCGCTGTTGAAGATATTAACTACGATAAAATTGTAATTATGACCGATGCTGATACAGATGGTGCGCACATTCAAGTATTGTTACTAACGTTCTTCTACAGATATATGAAACCACTTATCGAAGCTGGCAAAGTATTTATTGCACTTCCTCCTTTATACAAAGTAAGTAAAGGAAAAGGTAAGAGTGAAGTGATTGAGTATGCATGGTCTGATGAAGAATTAGATGGTGTAACAAAAAAGGTCGGTAAAGGCTACATGCTGCAGCGCTATAAAGGACTTGGCGAAATGAATGCAGACCAATTATGGGAAACGACGATGAATCCTGAAACACGTACGTTGATTCGTGTGAAAATTGACGATGCATCAAGAGCGGAGCGCCGAGTTACGACATTGATGGGTGATAAAGTAGAACCTCGCCGTAAATGGATCGAACGAAATGTACAATTTGGTATGCAAGAAGAAGGAAACATTTTAGAAAATGAAATGATTATGGAGACGGAGGTGGAATAACATGCAGGCAGAGAAGTTTCATGACCTCCCGCTTGAAGACGTGTTAGGTGACCGCTTTGCACGTTATAGTAAATATATTATTCAAGATCGCGCGCTTCCAGATGCGCGTGACGGTTTAAAACCGGTACAAAGACGTATTTTATATTCTATGTATGTAGAAGGAAATGTACATGATAAAGCATTTCGTAAATCAGCTAAAACAGTTGGTAATGTTATTGGTAACTACCATCCACACGGTGATTCCTCTGTATATGAGGCGATGGTACGTTTAAGTCAAACTTGGAAAGTACGTAATGTTTTAGTTGAAATGCATGGTAATAATGGTAGTGTGGATGGCGATCCAGCAGCGGCAATGCGTTATACGGAAGCACGATTATCACCAATTGCATCTGAGTTATTACGTGATCTCGATAAAGAAACAGTGGAATTTGTGTCAAACTTCGATGATACGAGTGAAGAACCTGTTGTACTTCCAGCGATGTTCCCGAACTTATTAGTGAACGGATCGACAGGAATTTCAGCTGGTTATGCAACAGAAATTCCTCCGCATCACCTTGGGGAAGTAATTGATGCGACGATGATGCGTATTGATAAGCCGAATAGTACTGTTGATGATTTATTAACAGTTATGAAAGGACCAGATTTCCCGACAGGTGGTATTATTCAGGGGATTGATGGTATCAAAAAAGCGTATGAAACAGGAAAAGGTAAAATTATTATTCGCGGAAAAGCTGAAGTTGAAACGATCCGTGGTGGGAAGCAACAAATCGTTATTACAGAAATTCCGTATGAAGTAAATAAAGCGAACCTTGTTAAAAAAATGGATGAATTACGTCTAGATAAAAAACTAGATGGAATTGCTGAAGTACGTGATGAGACAGATCGTACAGGTCTTCGCATCGTTGTAGAGTTAAAAAAAGAAGTAAATGCTGAAGGTATTTTAAATTATTTATATAAGAACACAGATTTACAAATTCCATATAACTTTAATATGGTAGCGATAAATAATCGTCGTCCGACACTTATGACATTACCTAAGATTTTGGATGCGTATATTGGGCATCAAAAAGAAGTTGTTACGAGACGCTCACAATATGAATTAAGAAAAGCAGAAAACCGTCAACATATTGTAGAAGGTTTAAAGAAAGCATTATCGATTTTAGATGAAGTGATTGAAACAATCCGTGCTTCTAAAGATAAACGTAATGCAAAAGATAATTTAAGTACGAAATTTGGATTTACAGAAGCGCAATCAGAAGCAATTGTTTCGCTGCAACTATATCGTTTAACGAATACAGATATTACGGCGCTAGAACAAGAAGCAGAAGAGCTTAATAAGAAGATTATAGAGTTACAGTCAATTTTACAAAGTGAAAAAAGACTTCTTCAAGTTATTAAAACAGATTTGAAGAGAGTAAAGAAAACATATAGTGATGATCGCCGTGCTATTATTGAAGAACAAATTGAGGAAATTAAAATCGATGTGGAAGTTATGATTCCGCAGGAAGATGTCATCGTTACTGTAACGAAAGAAGGGTATGTGAAACGAACAGGTTGGCGTTCACATAATGCATCGAACGGGAAAGACTTCGGTATGAAAGAGGGTGACATCTTACTGGAGCGATTCGATACGAATACGACAGAGACAGTCCTCTTATTTACGAATAAAGGAAACTATATATATCTGCCAGTATATGAAATGCCAGAAATTCGTTGGAAAGATTTAGGTCAACACGTTGCGAATCTCGTTTCACTCGAGCGGGATGAAATGATTATTTGGGCGACCGTCGTACCGAACTTTGAAGAAGAAAAACGATTTATCGTATTTGTTACACGAAATGGTATGATTAAGAAAACAGAATTAAACCAATATAAAGTTCAGCGTTATTCAAGAGCGTTCGTCGCTGTGAATTTGAAAAAAGATGATTATGTTGTAGATATATTTGCAACAGATGGAACGAGTGATATTGTTCTTGCAACCTATGGTGCATATGCACTTATTTTCCATGAAGATGAAGTAAGTCCAGTCGGTGTAAGGGCCGCTGGTGTAAAAGCAATTAACTTAAAAGAAGATGATTATGTCGCTTCTGGTAAACCGTTAAATGGTGACAAAGATCAACTTATTCTTGTTACGCAGCGAGGTGCTGTAAAACGTCTAAAAGCATCAGAAATTGAGAAATCAACGAGGGCGAAGCGAGGCCTTGTTATTTTTAAAGAGTTAAAACGTAATCCATACCGTATTGTCGGTATTGAAATTGTTCGAGATGATGAACTAGTATATATGAAGACTGAGAAACATATTGTAGAAGAAATTGATCCGAAAGCGTATCGAAATAAAGACCGGTATAGTAACGGTAGTTTAGTACTAGATGTTAATGATACTGGTGAAGTTATTGAAACGTGGACAAAAAAACGACCGGAGTAAAAAAGCATCTTGCTATGAATAATGGCAAGATGCTTTTTTCTAGGCAAATTATTATGTAAATAATAATAATCTTGTTATAATAACTGAATGAAATCGTTCTCATAAAGTGAAACTTTAATCAATCGGACTTTTACGAGCAGTTGATTCCTCAACTAATTTCTTTGCTTTCGCTGAATTTTGAGGTAGGAATCTTACTGTCCGTTAAAGCGGGACAGATGGAGGGGCAACATGGAAAAAATAGGTGTAGGCATTGTAGGATTTGGATTTTCCAGTACAACATTTCACATCCCATTATTACAAACGATAGAAGAATATGATATTCGTGCTATTTTATCTTCAAAAGAAGAACTAGTGAAGCAAGCATTACCAAATGCTGAAGTTGTTGGCACAATTGAGGAATTAGTAAATCGTGCTGATATTGACTTAGT
Organism: Bacillus cereus group sp. N6; assembly: GCF_016483705.1. NCBI lineage: Bacteria > Bacillati > Bacillota > Bacilli > Caryophanales > Bacillaceae > Bacillus > Bacillus cereus group sp. N6. Next base: position 244,312 of record NZ_JAEHBI010000002.1, on the reverse strand, counting down.
GGTCATTACTTCACCGAATACAACTCATTTTCCATATGTAAAAGAAGCAATTTTACATGGTAAGCATGTAGTTGTGGAGAAGCCATTCGTTGTTTCAATTGAAGAAGGCGAAGAACTAATTTCATTAGCAAAACAGCATAATGTGGTGTTAAGCGTGTATCATAATCGCCGTTTTGATAATGATTTCTTAACGATAAAGAAATTGTTAGAAGAAAATAGAATAGGGAATTTATACGCATATGAAGCGCATTTCGATCGTTTTCGCCCGAATGTACGTGATCGCTGGAGAGAAAAGAATTTACCAGGATCAGGTATACTGTATGATTTAGGATCGCATTTAATTGACCAAGCATTATCATTATTTGGGAAACCAGATGCGATAAGTGCAGATGTAATCAAACAACGACCAGGTGCAGAAATTGATGATTACTTCCATGTTATACTTCACTACGGTGTTAAACGTGTCACTTTACATAGTAGCAGTTACGTAAAGCAAGAAGGTCCACACTTTACACTGCATGGAGATAAAGGTTCTATCGTGAAATACGGTATGGATTCACAGGAAGAACAATTAAAAAATGGAATGAAGCCAGGCGATAACGGTTATGGATTAGATGCTGAAGAGAATTTTGCTACTTTACATACGGAAGAAAAGCTAGAGCGTATTCCAACAGAAGTTGGCTGTTATGACATGTATTATAAAGGTGTAAGAGATAGTATAGTAAATGGTGAGAAACCACCTGTAACAGCACAAGAAGGCTTAGAAGTTATTCGACTTATTCAATTAGCGATTGAAAGTAGTGAAACCGGTAGAGTCATCACTATAAAGTAAAAAAGACACGAAACTCGTGTCTTTTTTATTAGGAATATGTGAATATGGATAACTATTTAGTTTAATCGTTTGTCATACATTAACTGGATTTGTATGCCGTAAGGATCTTCAATAATCCCATATGCTTCACTAAATATATTTTTTTCTAGCGGAGAGATTATCTTCACATGCTTATCGGAAATTAAATTATTATAAAACCTTTGTATTTCTTCTAAATTAGCGCTTTGAATGCAAAGTGACATGTTATTTCCAACGTTATAACGTTCATTAGGTTTCATTGTATCTTCTGCTATCATTAGCTTTGTATTCCCAATTTGTAAAACAGAGTGAGCAATATGATCTTTATTCTCACTTGTAATTTTAAAAGAACTATCTCTTTTGGCCAGTTCTCCATACGTAACAATCATTAACTGCGTAGCTTCTAAATTACGTGTGTAAAAATTAATTGCCTCCTTTGCTTGCCCATTCATTGAAAGAAATATAGCTATTTCTAATGTCATAAATATATAACTCCTTTATTAGTTAATAATTATAATATAGACTAAAAAGGTTCCAATACATGACACCTTTTTGGGAGGGAAATATGAAAAAAACGGAACGAATAAATGATATGCTTATTTTCTTAAATAATAAAAGATATTTTAATTTAAAAGATTTAATGGCTAGATATGATATTTCTAAAAGTACCGCGTTGCGAGATATTCAATCATTGGAAGAAATAGGTGTACCAATATATTCTGAACTGGGTAGAAATGGAAGTTATAAAATTATAGAAAATAGTGTGTTATCGCCAATTTATTTTAGTGTGGATGAAATGTATGCGTTATACTTTTCGATTCTTACGCTAAATGGATACAAGACAAAACCATTTAATGTAGAAAGTATTGCGCTTGAAAATAAATTTAAACATGTATTACCTGATAATGTGAGTGAAAATATTTCAATCATGGAAAGAACGCTTTCTTTTGAAGTAACAAATCATAGTAATTTTAGTCCGTTCTTAAAAGAAATTTTACAGGGGATTTTTGCTGAGCGAGTTTATCATTTAACATATTTAAAAAAAGATGAGGAAAAAGTATTGGTCGCCCAATTTATTCGAATAGAATCTAAATTTGGCCAGTGGTATGCTAAAATCTTTAATTTTGAGACAAATAATGTTCAAATAATTAGATGTGATAAAATTCTTTCTATTGAGGAAACAAGCAATACGAATCCAAAAAATCTTGAAGAGTTGTTAAGTTATCTTACAACTTTTCACAGAAAGCCGGATGCAATTGATTTTCGTGTCATTGTTAATCCAAAAGGAAAAGATATTTTTGATAAAGAGAATTATCCTTCCATGAGGATACAAAAAGAAAATGAAAATTATAGTATAACAGGCTATTTTAACAAACAAGAAGTTGAGTTTATTTCAAGTTACTTTCTGAATTTCGGTGAAACAATTATCTCAATTCAGCCAGTTATGCTAAAAGAGTTAATCTATAATAAGGTATTATCTATAAAGCAGCATTTAACTGCTTTAAGATAAAGTTAGTTTTAATCATTTTATTGACATGAAAAAGCCCTTGAGATTTAAATATCCAAAGGGTTTTTTTTGTGATGGTATTTGTTCTTTAGAAACATTATTTTTCTGGGACGGACAGTCCATAAAAGAACATCGTAACGATATCTTGTATATGTTTTTCGCGATCTCCTTCAAGAAGCTGAGCCCCGAAATCATCACCTAGTTTAGTGAACATTTGAATGTATAGTAACATCATTTCTTTAGTAAGGTGAGGGTTAATTTCATTTTTTTGCTGTGCTTGTTCTAGTATTTCTAAATACCAAGGCAGGATTTTTTCGTTTTGATAACTATAAATAAACTCTCGGAGCTCTTCATCTCTTTGCATCATTTGTAGTAACATATCCGGCTGAAATAACCCACCAGTATTCATTTTTCTTACAATCATTTTTTGCATCATCTCATGAAAAGGTAATTTTTCCTCTGCAAGATCTTTATAATATTGAAATTCAGATATGATAAAGTCTTGTATAAGCTCTCTAAATAATGCATCTTTACTTCCGAAATGATTATAAATGGTAACTTGAGAAACATTTGCTTTTTTTGCAATATGTTCTATTTTCACTTCATTAAATCCACGTTCTGAAAATAATAAGAAAGCCGCCTCTTTAATAGCGCGTTTTTTCTTTTCTTTCACTCTTTCAAAGCCGTTCAATGCAATCACCTCAATTAAAATATACAAGAAAAAATAATGGAAAACAATAATTTTGAAATATGGACATATAAATATTTCAAAAAGTTGTTGCGAATATGAAAGATGAGGAGTACAATAATTTTGAAATATCACATATTAAATATTTCAAAAAATGAGGTGGAATTATGATTTCAGTTCAAAATGTCACAAAACAGTTTTCAAATGGAAAAGGTTTGTTTCATATTACATTTGATGTAAAAGAAGGGGAAGTATTTGGTTACTTAGGACCAAATGGTGCTGGGAAATCCACAACAATTCGCAATTTAATGGGATTTATAAAACCGACAGCTGGTAAAGCGACAATTTTTGGATTAGATTGCTGGGATGAAGCAGCGAAAATTCAAAGAGAAGTTGGTTATTTACCAGGAGAAATTTCTTTTATTGAAGGAATGAACGGATTAGAGTTTTTAAAGTTAATGCAAGGAATGCGCGGGTTAAAGGATACGAAAAGACGAGATGAATTAATAGAACGTCTACAATTTGATGTGAAAACACCGATTCGAAAAATGTCTAAAGGAATGAAGCAAAAAGTAGGAATTGTTGCTGCTTTTATGCATGATCCGGAAGTGTTAATTTTAGATGAACCAACATCAGGACTCGATCCACTTATGCAGCAAGTGTTTATCGATTTAATATTAGAAGAAAAGCAAAGAGGGAAAACAATCCTTATGTCATCGCACATTTTTACTGAGATTGAGAGAACTTGTGACAGAGTGGCTATAATTAAAGATGGTCGCCTTGTAACGGTTGAAAATATTCATGATTTACAAAGCTTGAGACGACAGGTAATAGATGTAACCGTATCATCGCAAGAAGAGATTGAATCTCTTACACAATGTAATTTGCAATTTGAAGCGGTGAAAGGTAGAGAAGCATCGATTATTGTGCAAGGAAACTATCAAACTGTTTTACAAACACTTTCAAACTATAATGTAACAGCGCTTCAAACGAGAGCAATGGATTTAGAACATTTATTTATGCATTATTACGATAAGAAAGAAGGGATAAAGCATGAATAAGCAATTGTTTTTAGCTAGTTTGAAAGAAACACAAAAAAGTATTTTGAGTTATGCAACTGGTGCAGCTTTATATTTATGGTTGATAATTTGGATCTTTCCTTCAATGGTATCAGCGAAAGGGTTAAATGAATTAATAAGTGCTATGCCTGATAGTGTGAAAAAAATTGTTGGAATGGAAAGTCCGATTCAAAACGTAATGGATTTTTTAGCTGGCGAATATTATAGTCTATTGTTTATTATCATATTAACAATTTTTTGTGTAACAGTTGCAACGCATTTAATTGCTCGTCATGTAGATAAAGGGGCGATGGCATACTTGCTCGCAACACCTGTATCTAGAGTGCAAATTGCAATCACGCAAGCGGCTATTCTCGTATTAGGGCTACTAATCATAGTAACTGTTACGTATGTAGCGGGTATAGTAGGTGCAGAGTGGTTTCTACAAGATAATAACTTAAATAAAGAATTATTCCTGAAGATAAATATAGTCGGTGGGTTAATATTTTTAGTCGTTAGTGCGTATTCATTTTTCTTTTCTTGTATATGTAATGACGAAAGAAAGGCACTTAGCTACTCAGCAAGTCTAACTATTTTATTTTTCGTAACGGACATGGTAGGTAAATTAAGCGATAAGTTAGAGTGGATGAGAAATATATCATTATTTACGCTATTTCGTCCGAAAGAAATTGCTGAGGGAACATATAATATATGGCCAGTGAGTATAGGTTTAACTACTGGAGCACTTTGTATTTTCATAGTAGCAATTGTAGTGTTTAGAAAGAGGGATTTACCGTTGTAAAGTAGAAAGTCCACGGATAGAGTGGGCTTTTTTTGATGAGGAGGAAACGAATGGGGTGCAGCTATATATATGATGTAGAAAAGTCATTATTGTTTTATGAGAAAATAATTGTTTTAAAGTTGTCGATCCAAATGGATATGTCCTCAGAGTTACGTATAAAAAAGGTAAACATGAAGAATGTTTACCTTTTTTTATGGAAATATTCAAAAAAATGAACCTTTTTCTAGGCTCATCCGTCTAATACATGTAAAGTTAAATTTGAAGTGAGGATGAAACAGGAGGAGCAATTGTGAAAGTAATCCCTTTATATAAAATGATTGTAAAAGAAGAAACCGATGTTTCCTTAGCGAAAAAAGGTGATCATGAAGCGTTTATGGCGCTTATACATACAGAAAAAATGAAGATGTATCGTATTGCAAAGGCTATGTTACGTGATGAGACAAATATAGAGGATGCGATACAGGCAACAGTTTTAAAAGCCTATGAAAATATAAAAAAATTAAAGAAAGAAGAGTTTTTTCAAACTTGGTTAATTCGAATTTTGATAAATGAGTGTAACAACATTATTAGATCATACAAAAAGATAATGGTAATAGAAGAAAATGATTACAATATGAGTGCTTGTGATCTGTATGAAGATATAGATTTGTGTAATGCGATTCAATCATTACATGAAGAGTTAAGAGCGGTTACGGTGCTTTTTTATTATGAAGATATGAATCAAGAAAGTATAGCGAAGCTTTTAGAAGTGCCAAAAGGAACAGTGAAATCGAGATTGTCACGCGCGAGGGAACAATTGCAAAAGCGATTAAAGATGGAATAGGAGGTGTATAGGATGGATAACGAAAAATTATTTGATGAGAAAATAAAAAAGAGAATAAAAGAAGAGAATGTTATAGTACCACCAGAGTTAAATGAAAAGATTAATCGTACACTACATAATCTTCCGGTAAAAAAGAAAGGTTACAAAGTTTATATGATGGCTATAAGTGCTGCGGTTCTAACACTGTCCATTGTGTCTATGTCGGAGTTTTCTGATCAAATTTTTGCTCAAAATGGTGGGGTATTTGAATATGTAAAGAAAAAGGCGTTTTCTGATTATGAAAATGAAGAAGAAATAAAATCGAACGTAAACTATCCAGATAAAGAAAAGATTCATGAAAAGATGCTGGATTCCATTGATCATTTTAAAAATATTTCAGGACAATTTGAGGAATATTCTAGTTCGTCAAGAATCGCTACAACATACAAATATGCGATTGATACGGAGCAACAAAGAGGTATCTCTTCGAAAGAAGATAAGCTAACGAAAAAACGAACAATTATATATAACGAGGGCAAGAAAAAAGAATTTGATGATGAGAAGTATACATATAGAGAGACAAAATGGAGCCCGAAGGAAAGAAACTATGAACTATTAAAATTAAATCCTACGGAAAGATTATTGAGAAAATCAGGTGAAAAGAAACGATATGATGACGAATATGTGGGATTTGCGAAGTATAGTATGCAATCAGAATTTGCTGAGCTATTAATCCGATATAAAGATTGGAATTATAAAGAAACGAAGTATCTTGGACTTGATTGCTACAAAATAGAAGGGACAATAAACATAGAAATGCCTGTAAGTACATCTGAAGATTTAAGAGGGAAATTTGAAATGGTTGTAGAGAAAAATACGGGGATTATGCTAAAGTTCCTTAGTTTCCACGAAGGTATGATTCAATATTCGATTACAACTGAATGGATACAAATAAACAAAGGGTTGAAAGAGAATGTATTTCAAAAGGATAGTACTAATTATGAAAAATTGAAAAATATATTAGATGAATAGAAAACGGAGGGAACGATATGGAGAATACCTCTTCTTCAAGAGAAAAGAAAAATAAAAGAAAATATAAAAAGACAACGATAATAAGTGTCTTGTTAGTAGTATTACTATTTGGCGGAGTTGGATATGGTACTTATGTATATATGAAAACTTCTAATCTCGTACAAAAGTCTAGTTTAAATTTAGCGCGTGGTGAAAAATCACATTTACGTGAGGAAACTGTAAAGCCAATTGCAAACAATGTTTCACTTTTAATTATGGGAATTGATGAAAATCAAGAACGACAAAAGGAGTATAATGGTGCTTTCCATACAGATGCACTACTGTTAGCTACTTTTAATAAAGATGATAAGACAGTGAAATTAACGAGCATACCACGTGATACATATACATATGTTCCAGTTGAAAAGAAAAAAGATAAAATAACGCATGCATATGGAAGTGGTTTCGTTAAAAATGGTAAAGATGGAGGACCGCAAGCTTCAGTGGAAGCAGTAGAAAAGTTGTTACAAGTGCCTGTTGATTATTTTGTGAAGTTTAATTTTAATTCATTTACTAAAATTGTTGATGGATTAGATGGAATTGAAGTAAATGTCCCAGTTGAATTTACGGAGCAAAATAGTAAAGATGAACCTGACGCAATCCATTTGAAAAAAGGACTACAAAAATTAACAGGGGAAGAAGCACTTGCACTGGCAAGAACGCGTCATATTGATAGTGATGCAATGAGAGGTCAGCGCCAACAACTTGTTATTGAAGCGATGTTAAGTAAATTAAAAAGTGTAGGCTCGATTACGAAGCTAGAAAAAATAGTTGAGGCGATTGACGGCGATTTTAAAACAAATTTAGTAATGGATGATATTTTATCTTTTTATAAATACGGTTTAAATGGTTCAGTTGAAAAGATTCAATTAGGCGGAGATGATTTATATTTACCCAACGGTCCAAATGGGCAACGTGTATATTATTATAACCCTAATAAAAAAGATCTACAGAGTTTGAGTAATACGCTTAGAACACATCTAGGATTAAGTGAAAAGCAGATTGAGGAGAATTAAAGCAGGCATAATGTCTGCTTTTTTATTATGTTTAATAGTATGGCATTTAAATTCAAATATTATATACTATTTTCAAATTATTGATAATAGTGTAACATAATGATGTGGTTTAAGTTAAATAGCAGGGGGGCTATTACATAAAATACATCATTAGCAATTATTGAAATCGTATGGGGGAAATGAACGAAACAGGGGAGTATTAAAAATGAGAATTGTAAAGAATTTAACATTCCAAGTTATTGTGGCAATTATTTGTGGTATTGCAGTAGGGGCAATTTGGCCTAGTGTTGGACAAGAGATGAAGCCAATTGGTGAAACATTCATCAATATGATTAAAATGGTTATTGCACCGATAATCTTTTTAACGATTGTGCTTGGTATTGCAAGTATGGGAAGTATGAAAAAGGTAGGTCGTGTTGGTGGGAAGGCACTATTATATTTTGAAATCGTTACAACAGCGGCTTTACTTATTGGTATCATCGTAGCGAATGTTGTACGTCCCGGAGATGGATTAGATCCTTCGAAACTAAAGGGAGGAGATGTTTCACAATATGTACAAAGCGGGCAAGAAATGCAGTGGATGGATTTCTTGCCCGCTTTGTACATATTGTGCCGTCTAACATGTTTGAAGCATTTGCAAAAGGTGATATTTTACAAGTTCTGTTCTTCTCCATTTTATTCGGTGCAGGGTTAACGATGCTCGGGAAAAATGGACAACCTGTTATCGACTTTTTTGAAAGATTATCGAAAGTATTTTTTAATATTTTATCTATTGTTATGAAGTTAGCGCCAGTTGGGGCATTCGGTGGAATGTCGTTTACAATTGGTAAATATGGTTTAAGTACGTTAATACCACTTGGTAAACTAATGATTTGTGTATATACGACAATGGCATTATTTGTTTTTATTGTTTTAAATTTTATTTGTAAACTGTACAAATTTAGTTTGTGGAAATATTTAGCACATATTAAAGAAGAATTACTTATTGTTCTAGGGACATCATCATCAGAATCAGTACTGCCGCGAATGATGACAAAGATGGAAGACTTCGGGTGTTCTAAGCCAGTAGTAGGTTTAGTCATTCCGACAGGTTACTCTTTTAATTTAGATGGAACGACGATTTATTTATCGATGGCAACTATATTTTTAGCTCAAGTTTTTCACGTCGATCTTTCACTAGGTCAACAATTAACTATAATAGCTATTTTATTAGTTACATCTAAAGGGGCAGCAGCAGTAACAGGTGGAGGTTTTATAGTACTAGCATCTACTTTATCTGCAATGAATGTTATCCCGTTAGAAGGGTTAGCGCTATTACTTGGTGTAGATCGTTTCATGTCAGAAGCACGTGCTATCGTGAATTTAATTGGTAACGGTATTGCGACTGTAGTTGTTGCAAAAAGTGAAAATGAATTTGATGAAGAGAAGTATACGAGAGTAATAGAGGAAATGAAAAAAAAGAAAATGGCCGGATAAAAAAGTCAGCAAAGCTGACTTTTTTATTTTTGTAGAAAAGAGGTTTGTTACGATATACATTATTTATTAACAATAATTTACAAGTGTTTTATAGCGAAGGGATATAAAGACTATTAAATCAATACATAGAATTCAATGAGGTATAGTGTTTTAAAAGATTATGGAATTTTTATGAATATTACTGTAAAAAAATAATTTTTTAAAAATTTTCAATAATAACACTTTACAAAACTCGAAAAATTAGTAGAATAATAGTTAATAAGAATCTTCTGATAAATATATAAAGAAAAACAGAATTATCAGAAAATTCTTAAATGAGAGCGTTAAGAATTAGGGAGGGTACAGAAAGTGAAAAAGAAAAAAATGAAAAAACTAACAGCGGTTGTAGCACCAGTTTTAGCAATGAGTATGGCATTAACAGCATGTTCTACATCAGGTGGAGATAAGAAGACAAGCACAAACTCTAGCTCTGGCGGAGATAGCAAATCAGAAGAAAAATTAGCAGCGAAACAAGTATTAAATCGTACTGAAACAAATGAAATTCCAACGATGGATACTTCTAAAAATACAGATACATTAGGTTCTCAAATTTTGGGGAACACAATGGAAGGTTTATACCGTTTAGATAAAGATAATAAACCAATCCCAGCTGCGGCAGAATCAAGCACGAAGAGTGAGGATGGTAAAAAATATACATTCAAATTACGTAAAGATGCAAAATGGTCAAATGGTGATCCAGTAACAGCAAAAGATTTCGTATTTGCATGGCAACGTTTATTAGATCCAAAAACAGCTGCTGAGTATGCATTTATTGCATTCCCAGTCAAAAATGCAGAAGCGGTTAATAAAGGTGAAAAACCTGTAACGGAACTAGGAGTAAAAGCAGTAGATGACCTTACTTTAGAAGTTGAATTAGAACAAGCAGTACCATACTTCTTAAACTTAGTAGCATTTCCATCGTACTATCCATTAAATGAGAAGTTCGTGAAGGAAAAAGGAGATAAATACGGTTTAGAGTCTGATACAACAGTCTATAATGGACCGTTCGTTCTTACTGATTGGAAGCATGAGCAAGGATGGAAACTAAAGAAAAATGATCAATATTGGGATAAAAAGACTGTAAAACTAGATGAAATCAACTATAGTGTAGTAAAAGAAGTAGCTACAAAAGTAAATTTATATGATACAAATGCAATTGATTTTGCACTTCTATCAGGTGAATTCGTTGATAAGTATAGAAACAATAAAGAAGAGTTTGGGACTTATTCACAAGTAAGTACTTACTTTATTCGTATGAACCAAAAACGTGGTGGACAAGATACACCATTAAAGAGTCAAAAATTACGTGAAGCAATTGCCTACTCTATTGATAAGAAAAATTTAGCAAATGTTATTTTAAATGATGGATCTAAACCTGCGGACTTCTTAGTGCCGAAAGGATTAGCAACTGGACCAGACGGTAAAGATTTCCAAGAAACATTTAAAAACGGTATTAAACCAGATGCGAAAAAAGCAGCTGCTGCATGGGAAGCAGCGAAAAAAGAACTTGGAAAAGATCAAGTTACAATTGAGCTATTAAACTATGATACTGGTAATGCGAAAAAAGTTGGAGAATATGTTAAAGATCAAATCGAGAAGAATTTAAAAGGTGTAACAGTTAATATTAAACTTCAGCCGTTCAAGCAAAAACTAAAATTAGAAACAGAGCAAGATTATGATATTTCATATGGCGGTTGGAATCCAGATTATGCGGATCCAATGACATTCTTAGATATGTTTGAGTCTAAGCATTCTCATAACCAAATGAGCTTCTCTGATCAGAAGTATGATGAAATGATTAAAAAAGCTGGCGGAGAATTAATGGGCGATGCGAAGAAACGTTGGGAAGAGCTAGGACAAGCTGAGAAATTGCTTCTTGAGAAAGATGTAGCAATTGTACCTTTATACCAACGTGGTGATGCATACGTTCAAAAACCAAATACAAAAGGCATCGTTCACCATAACATTAGCCCAGAGTATAGCTTCAAGTGGGCATATATGACTGAAAAAGATGGGAAATAATTTTTAAATAGTGGTTTTATCTTTAAGTGGATATATGCAAGTTCCTTATCTTATTCTTGCATTGAGAATCTGGCTGTCCACAATAGAAGGATAAAATAATAGAGCATTCCAAAGGTAGATTCTTTACTTTTGGAATGCTTTTTATTATGAGATTAAATGTAAAAAATAATGGATATAAGGTTTCTATTGTGAAAGGAATAATTTTTAGAATATTTTAAAAATAACTTTACAAAATCAGAAAAAATAGTAGAATATTAATTAATAAGAATTTTCTGATAACTAATTATTAGGAAATTACTCAAATCTAGTTTCGTACATATAATTGGGGAGGGTACAAAAATGAAGAAAAAGATGAAAAAGTTCACGGCGGTTGTAGCGCCAGTTTTAGCGATGAGTATGGCGTTGACAGCGTGTTCTGGATCAGGTGGGGAGAAGAAAACAACTACGACGTCTAATGGTGGTGGGGAAGAGAACAAATCCGAAATTAAATACGCAGCAAAACAAGTATTAAATCGTACAGAGAATCAAGAAATTCCGACGATGGATACTTCTAAATCTACTGATACGTTAGGGTCACAAATTTTAGGGAACACGATGGAAGGATTATATCGTTTGGATAAAGATAATAAGCCAATCCCAGCTGCTGCAGAATCTAGTACGAAAAGCGAGGATGGCAAAAAATATACATTTAAATTACGGAAAGATGCAAAATGGTCGAATGGTGATCCTGTAACAGCGAAAGATTTCGTATTTGCATGGCAGCGCTTACTCGATAAAAATACAGCGTCAGAATACGCATTTATTGCTTACTATATTAAAAACGCAGAAGCAATTAATAAGGGTGAAAAACCTCTAACAGATTTGGGGGCAAAAGCGGTAGATGATTATACACTAGAAGTAGAATTAGAAAAGCCAGTACCATATTTCTTGAATTTACTAGCATTCCCGTCATACTATCCGTTAAATGAAAAATTCGTAAAAGAAAAAGGCGATAAGTACGGTTTAGAAGCAGATACAACTGTGTATAACGGGCCGTTCGTGATGTCTTCATGGAAACATGAACAAGGATGGCAGCTAAAGAAAAATGATAAGTATTGGGATAAGAAGACTGTGAAATTAGAAGAAATTAACTATAGTGTAGTAAAAGAAGTTGCGACGAAAGTAAACTTATATGATACAGGATCAATTGATTTTACATTACTATCAGGAGAATTTGTAGATAAATATAAATCGAACAAAGATGAGTACGGTGAGTATTCAGAAGCAAGTACATTCTTCTTACGTTTAAATCAAAAGCGTAACGGACAAGATACACCGTTAAAGAGCAAAAAGCTTCGTGAAGCAATCGCATTATCGGTTGATAAAAAAGGGCTGGCAAACGTTATTTTAAATAATGGTTCAAAAGCAACGGATCAATTGGTTCCAAAAGGGCTGGCGACAGGACCAGACGGTAAAGATTTCCAAGATACATTTAAAAATGGTCTGAAATATGATCCGAAAAAAGGTGCAGCAGCATGGGAAGCAGCGAAAAAAGAACTTGGAAAAGATCAAGTTACAATTGAATTACTAAGTTATGATGATGGAACTGCGAAAAAGATTGCTGATTATGTAAAAGATCAAATTGAGAAAAATTTAAAAGGTGTAACGATTAATACAAAAATTCAGCCGTTCAAACAAAAACTAAAATTAGAGACTGCACAAGATTATGAAATTTCTTATGCAGGTTGGAGTCCAGACTATGCGGATCCAATGACATTTATTGATATGTTTGAATCGAAGAGCCCATATAACCAAATGAGTTATTCAAATGCAAAATACGACGAAATGGTACAAAAATCAGGGAATGAATTAATGAGTGATGCGAAGAAACGTTGGGAGACGTTAGGGAAAGCAGAAAAATTATTCCTTGAAGAAGATGCAGGGTTAGTTCCTTTATATCAAACAGGAAGAGCGTATGTAATGAAACCGAATGTAAAAGGAATTGTGAAACATAACATTAGTCCAGAATATAGCTTTAAGTGGGCTTATGTAACGGAAGGGAAATAGGAAAAAAGAGCGTTAAAAAAATATATTATTTATTTTTTTAACGCTCTTTTACTATTCAATTAAATTTAAATAAATAGAGAAGAATAAGAAAAGTGGTACTTACATATAGTAGATGGGGGAGAATTCGTATAGTAGTAATAGATTGTTATTGATTTAAATAAATTAATTATTATGAATATTCTTTAAAAATACTTTACAAATCGCGAAAAATTAGTAGAATGATAATTAGTAATAATTTTCTGATAATTTAAATTTGAAATCTCTCAAAGTTAGTTTCGTACATATAAATTGGGGAGGGTACAAGAATGAAGAAAAAGATGAAAAAGTTTACGGCGGTTGTAGTGCCAGTTTTAGCGATGAGTATGGCGTTAACAGCGTGTTCTGGATCTTCTGGTGGGGAGAAGAAAACGACAACGACATCTAATAATGGTGGAGAAGAGAAGAAATCTGATATTAAATATGCGGCAAAGCAAGTGTTAAATCGTACAGAAACGAATGAAATTCCGACGATGGACACTTCAAAAAGTACGGATACACTTGGGGCACAAATTTTAGGGAATACAATGGAAGGTTTATATCGCCTTGATAAAGATAATAAGCCAATCCCTGCTGTGGCAGAATCTAGCACAAAAAGCGAGGATGGTAAAAAATATACATTTAAATTACGGAAAGATGCAAAATGGTCGAACGGTGATCCTGTAACAGCGAAAGATTTCGTATTTGCATGGCAACGTCTAGTAGATCCAAAAACAGCTGCTGAGTATGCATTTATTGCTTACTATCTTAAAAATGCAGAAACAATTAATCAAGGAAAAGCAGAAGTAGCTACATTAGGTGTAAAAGCGGTAGATGATCATACGCTTGAAGTTGAACTAGAAAGACCAGTACCATATTTCTTGAATTTAATGGCATTTGCGTCATACTATCCATTAAATGAAAAATTCGTAAAAGAAAAAGGAAATAAATTCGGTTTAGAGTCTGATACAACAGTATATAACGGACCTTTTGTTCTTACTGATTGGAAGCATGAGCAAGGTTGGAAATTGAAGAAGAATGAGCAGTATTGGGATAAAAAGACTGTAAAACTAGATGAAATTAACTATAGTGTAGTAAAAGAACCAGCTACTAGAGTGAATTTATATGATACAGGTGCAATTGATTTCGCAATTTTATCAGGAGAATTTGTTGATAAGTATAGAAATAATAAAGAGGAATTTGGAGCATATTCAGAAACAAGTACGTTTTATTTGCGTCTAAATCAAAAGCGTGGTGGGCAAGATACACCGTTAAAGAGCAAAAAGCTACGTGAAGCAATCGCATTATCCATTGATAAGAAAGCTTTAACGAATGTTATTTTAAATGATGGTTCAAAACCAGTGGATTATTTAGTACCAAAAGGTTTAGCGAGTGGACCAGACGGTAAAGATTTCGCAGAAACGTTCAAGAATGGTTTAAAACAAGATTCTAAAAAGGCAGCAGCAGTATGGGAAGAAGCGAAAAAAGAGCTTGGAAAAGATCAAGTAACAATTGAATTGTTAAATTATGATACTGGTAATGCGAAAAAAGTTGGGGAGTATGTAAAAGATCAAGTTGAAAAGAATTTAAAAGGCGTGACAGTAAATATTAAATTGCAACCATTTAAGCAAAAACTAAAATTAGAATCAGACCAAGATTATGATTTTTCATATGGTGGCTGGAATCCAGATTATGCGGATCCAATGACGTACCTTGATATGTTTGAAACGAAAAATTCTCAAAACCAGATGAGCTACTCAAATTCAAAATATGATGATATTATTACTAAAGGTAAGACAGAATGGATGGCTGATGCAAAAAAACGTTGGACAGAGCTAGGGAAGGCAGAGAAATTGTTACTTGAGGAAGATGTAGCACTTGTACCTTTATATCAAAGTGCTAAATCATATGTTATGAAATCGAATGTAAAGGGAATTGTGAAACATAATATTAGTCCGGAATATAGTTTCAAATGGGCGTATGTAGAAGAGAAATAAAAAAGAGAAGAGCATTTTCAAGTTGCGGTATAGCACTTGGAAATGCTTTTTTTATGTGCACGATTTATTGATGGGTGAATATATGTATTATAGAAAATTTAAAGGAGAATTTTATGAAACGAAATACTTACATCGATTTCCTGGCTTATTATGGAATAGGGAGTGCTCATCCTGGTGGTTTTACGTTAACAAAACAATTGTTAGCACAATTACCTTTTAAATATAGAGCGAATGTCCTTGAGATAGGCTGCGGTACGGGGAAAACAGCGGCGTATATGACAAAAGAATGTGGTTATAAAGTAACGGCGGTTGAAAAGAATGAGATTATGATTCAAAAGGCGAAAGATAGATGGTCGTTTGAAGGAATAGATATTCAATTAATTGAAGGAAGTGTAGAGCAATTACCATGTTTGCATGACTCATTTGAGTTCGTACTCGGAGAGTCGATACTCGCTTTTACAGAGAAAGAAAAGGTTATTTCGGAATGCTATCGTGTACTACAGAAAGACGGTAAGCTTGTTGTTATTGAAATGATTATTGATATGCACATTGATAAGGATGAGGAAGAAAAAATTGCCCAACTATACGGGATGAAAGAACTGTTAACTGAGAGTGAGTGGGTACAATTATTTCAGAAAGCAAACTTTAAAAGAATTACAATTGCTGGTGGTGGTACAATTGCAGAAACGATCTCGAGCTATATAGAAGAGCCAGAATGGAATGTATCCTCGCATATTCCAAATGAATTGTATGAGGCATGGGTACAGCATGAAAATGTACGACTTATGTACCAACATATTTTAGGACATCGTATTTTTATATGTGAAAAGTAAAGAAAGAGAGTTGACTAAAGCTAGTCAACTCTTTACTATGTTAAATGAAAAATAATGCAGCTAATGTAATTCCGAAGATGAAACCAAATCCGAGTTCAACGCCCCAGCCGCCGCCGCCCCAGCCACCACAACTACCGCAACCACGACCGCCACATCCACAGCCGCTGAATCCACCACCACAACCAAATCCGCAACTATCACATCTGCTAAGGCCCCCACAAAGGTCACAGCCACCGTTTGCATATGCGTCATAGTATCCAAATCCTGTATCAAAAGATGAGCGCTGTTGCACTGGTTCAATCCATACAGAGCTGTTTGTCACATCAATTATTTTGCCTAAATGAATGCGACCATCACGATCTTCAATTCGAACGACTTTACCGAAATAACGTTGGCACGTATCGTAACATTTTTGTCTATGCATGTTCTTTCCTCCTTCCCCATTACAGTAATACGATATGTAATGGGGACAAGTGCGGCTTGTACGAATGTCCTATCTATCATAATTGTTATAGGAAAGGGGAAATATAGGAGAAGGATATATAAGGAGGAAAAGGCAATGAAATCTACAGATCAGTTTCAGATATACGAAGTACCGTGGGAAGAGTTTATTGAAGCTTTGCGAGAGGAAATGAAGAAGCAAGTTGGGGCAGATATTATTGATACAGTAGTTTGCAATTTAAAAGATGGTTTTGAAGTGTATACATATGTGCAGGGGGATTTGGATTTTGAATATAAGGAAGCGCTGGAAAGGAAATATGGGAGCGATGCAAAAACTCCTAATGTGTTAACGATTATGTTATTAGCTAACATTTATAGTACAAGTGAAGAGAATATACGCTTACATGCGGATCATAAAGATAATCCAATTGTTGAAGTGTATGTGAAGCAATAAAACACGCTGTGAAAGGCGTGTTTTTTATTTGTCCCGCATTAACGGGCAGTAAGACCCCCACCTCAAAATTCAGCGGAAGCAAAGAAGTTAGGTAGGGGATCAACTGCCCGTAAAAGCCCGATTGGTGAGGGCTGATAATCAGTGGGGGATGAACAAAACCCCCACTGATTAAAGTTTCACTTTATATGATAAAATGTTAGAAAATTAAGAAAGAAGGTGATGGTTTGAAAATTAAACATCTTAATTTAACAGTTTCAGATGTAGTAGCTGCTAGAGAGTTTTTAGAAAAATATTTTGGTTTAACTTGTAGTGGAACAAGGGGAAATGGCTTTGCAGTTATGCGTGATAATGATGAGTTTATCCTTTTCGGCAAGAAGACTCCATCTGATTTGTGTTACGGGTGAAACCCAACAATTCAGGTGGAGATGAATTGCCGTCAGTCAATAAGGCTGAACTCTTTTGTTTCGTTCATAACAATTTTTTAGGGCGAATGTTTGTTTTTTTGTCTTACGATACAATCTGTCCTTAGATAAGGAGGGAATAGATTGTAAGACAACGAAATTGGATAATGATCATCATTCGGCTACTTGAACCAAAAGGAATTACGATGAAGACCATGTTCACATTTCTTTCCAAATATTGATTTATCAAAAGTAATGAACTTTCTAAGAAAGGTGGTGAAAACAATGGCTAGAAAGAAAGCAGTGAAAGTATTACGTAAACAAAAGAAAAGAGAAACCATGCAACGATTCACTCAAAAACAAAATATCGGACGAGCGTGCCTCACAGCTAAAGAATTTCGTTTACTTCAGCGCATGTCGCATAGTTCAAAAGCATTGCGAAATGTTGGATTGTATACCATTAAACAAAGTTACCTGAATAATAATAAGATTGCTACTGTAAAAGAAGTGGACACTGCTATGCAAGCCGATTTGAATTACTGGGGCATGCAATCAAACTCTGTTCAAGCGATTCGTAGAGCCTTATTTACAGAAGTGAAGAGCTTTTTTAAGGCATTGGAACAGTGGAAGAAAAAACCTGAAGCATTCACAGGTCGTCCTAAGTTTCCAAATTATTCTCGTTCTACTGATAAACGAATTATTGAAATCTATCAAGTTCCAAAAGTGGATGAGAACGGGTATTGGATCATTCCGATGAGTGTGGCATTCAGAAAAAAATTCGGTTCCATTAAAATACGTATGCCTAAGAACTTAAGAAATAAAAAAATCTCCTATATTGAGATTGTACCGAAGCAAAAAGGTCGGTTCTTTGAGGTGCATTATACATATGAAATGCACGTTTCTCAAATGAAGAAACAATCCACGACCACTAGTAACGCTTTGAGTTGCGATTTAGGCGTAGACAGATTAGTAAGTTGCGCAACGAATACAGGTGATACATTCTTAATTGATGGAAAAAAATTAAAATCTATAAACCAATATTTTAACAAAATGATATGTAACCTCCAACAGAAAAATATTGACAATGGAATTTCAAAACGTATTGTAACGAATCAAATGGCTGCACTTTGGCATAAACGAGAACGACAAATAAATGGTTACATTTCACAAACTATAGGCCTGTTGTTCAAAAAAGTGAAAGCATTAGGCATAGATACGGTTGTCGTAGGCTATAACGTTGGTTGGAAACAAAAATCTGATATGGGAAAAAAGAATAATCAAAAATTTGTTCAAATCCCATTTCATAAACTGATTGCAGCAATTGAGAATAAATGTATAAAAGAAGGTATACGATTTTTCAAACAAGAAGAAAGTTATACTTCAAAAGCTAGTTTTCTAGATAAAGATCCGGTTCCAGTTTGGTCTAAGGATGAGAGGACGCATTATCACTTTAGTGGCAAACGAATCACTCGTGGTCTGTACCAAAGTAAGGCAGGAACATGTATCCATGCTGATATTAATGGTGCATTGAATACATTGGAAAAATCAAGAGTTGTAGAATTGGATGACAATCTCAAAGTGAAAACGCCGATTCTATTAGAAGTGCAAAAACGTAAGGCTGTTGCTTCGCGCATAGCTTAGTGGGTGCGTCAACCATCCATGTGTACTCGACTTGTCGGGGCTTGTAGCAAACGCCGGGTTCATCTGAGTGGTGGCTTCTTCCACAAGGGAGAACTGCTCTTTTTCGAAAGGGTGGTGCAAGTGGGAAAACAATCGTTCGTTGCCAGTACCAACCAAAAATATACTTGGGGTGTTACCGGAAGGTGGCATGAATGCTAGAGCGTCAAACTGTCTAGCGATAGACGAAAAGACCTAGCGTTCGAACTCAAGCCCCCACTGAAACGCTTCATCTCAGTGGGGGTAGTTGACGTTGAAGCACCTGGCGGATTTACAATTGAAGTGATGTGTTAATTTAAAATCAAACTTTTTGATGCTTGTTTTCAATATGAAAAGTAGGAAAAGTCTGTTTTAAGTGTAGAGCTTAAACAGGCTTTTTTACTTATAGTATCGGATAGAAAACGCTAGAAGGAATCATATTCAATATATATATCTGTTTACATAATAAAGTTATGCTGCGCTAGTTGTCCTAAAATACAAGTCATATATCTTGTATCCTCTCATAAATTTAAACATAGGAATTTGTCTACAAAGGTGGCGAAGCCTCATCATGAAAATTCGAATTTGTGCCACATTCATGTTGTTTCTATTTATATGGTTACATCCTTTTTGGACTTTTGCAAAAGGAGAGGAGGCAAAGGAAAGGGTCGTTTCACTTGTATATGATGATTCGGGCAGCATGAGAAATAACGATCGCTGGAAATATGCCAATTATGCTTTGCAAAGTTTAGTTGCGCTATTAGATGAAAAAGATAAATTCTCTTATGTTCCAATGAGCAAGCCGAATGATCCATTAAACATTTCGTTAACGAAGGATAAGAGACAAACAGAAATTGAGGGAATTGGAGCATGGAAAACGTATTTAAATACTCCGTTTAGCGCAGTAGAGACGGCGATGCAATCTATAAAAAAGGAAGCAGATATAGATGGAAAACGTGAATTTTGGCTTATTGTCTTAACTGACGGGGCATTTAATGATTTAGAGAAAGATAAGGTTGGCGGAAAAGAACAAATTACACAGAAGCTAGCACAGTTTAAGAAAGAAATGGATGCAAAAAAGATATCGTTACATCCAATTTTAATTACGATGGAAGAGGATTTAGGGCAGCAAGAAAAGGCACAACTAAATACGTTTAAAGAAATATGGAAGAAAGAGATAAATGGCGTTACGATGCCATCTAGTGGAGAGGATGGTATTGTAAAAAGCGTCAATCAAGTGGCAGCATTAGTTGCAAATCGTGATCCGTTCTCCTCGGTTGAATCGATTGTAAAAACGAAAGTAGTAGGAAAGAAAGTAGAGATTACAACACCATTCCCGTTAAAGCGTATGACGCTTGTACGGCAATCGCCTTCTTTGTCTAATTATCAGGTCACACAAATTTCTAAACCATTACAATTACAATCTTCTTATTCCATACATGCACCAGGAGAAGCGAAATTATTCGGAAATATAGTTCATATAAGTACGGAAAATCACGAAGTTATTAAACCAGGAACGTATACGATAGAAGTGGATCGAGATATTGAGAAAGAAGGATTACAAGTACTAGTTGAACCGGCGCTTAACTATACTGTTTCTACTTATGACAAAGACGATAGTAGTCAAAAAAATGTGGAGAAAATGTACGAAGGTGTTACTGCTGTTATTGAAGCGAAGCCTACGGAATTACCAATTCAGTCTTCATATTTTCAGTCAGAAGTAGAAATAGACGGAAAACAGTACCCGATGAAGTGGGACGATAAAAAACATGTATTTTACTACGAAACGAAGATCGATAAAGGGTTAGTGCGCGGGAAAGTTCATATGAACATAAAGGGGTTTTACAGACAGACGAAGGAATTTAAAATTGAAGTAACTGAAAAACCAAAATTATCATTGCAAACTATTACGAAAGATTATGAGGAAAAAGTAACGAATTTAGAGAATAGTAAACCGTTTATTATACAACCACAGTTAGATGGTAAGCCGATGACAGAAGAAGCTGTAAAGAAACTATTAAAATCTACTGGTGTCACATCTAAACAATCAATCAACTATGAAATAAAACAACAGGATAATCAAATTTATATTTATCCTCGCCCTCATTACTCCGACACATTCAATTTTACAGATACCGGCACCGTAGAAGCTACCATCGTAGTGCAAGATTCAAAATTACAAGAAGTAAAGAAAAATATATCACTTCATATTCAAAATGCACCGTTCTATGAAAAATATGCGCTTATTTTTAAGTTTGTTATTCCTATCACTTTATTATTGTTAGTAGTAGGAATAATCGTTTTAGGATGGATTGTTCGTCCAAGATTTCACCGAAAAGCACTATTGTATTACGAATGGGATCAAGAGGTAGCGAAAGATTGGTTATATCAATCTGAGCCAGAATTACTTAAAAATAAATGGTGGAAACACTATTTTGGCATTCCATTCCGAGCAGAAAGAAAGACTGTGCAATCCGTTACGTTTATAGCAAAGAAAGGATCGAAATCAATATTTGTAGCGAAAGAGTCACAAGTAGTAGGAATGATTATTGATGGGATGTTTATAACAGAAGATGAGGTTGGAATGGAACATAAGACGCTATATCCAAATGAACTTTTAGTAATTGATAGAGGGTATGGTAAAGAAATTTACAAATATGAGTGTGAATAGTAGATAGGGAAAAGGAGGGAGTCTTATCTTTCTCCCCTCTTTTCAAACAAGCAAGAATAGGAAGGTGGTTCACATGACGTTACAAGTTCCAACGATATTAATTGGTTTAGGTGGAATCGGTAGTACTGTGACACATCAAATATATGAAAGGCTACCTGAGGAGCGCCGAAAAAAGGTAGCAATGCACGTATTTGATACAGATGTGAATACATTGAGTAAATTTGATCATATTCGAAAGTTTAAGACGCAAACGAGTTCTAGTAAAACGCCAAGAGAGTATATTGCAGGAGATCCAACGATTCCAGAGTGGTTTCCGATGGACCCGACTATACTTGATAAACCACTGACAGAAGGGGCAGGACAGTTACGCGTCATTTCCCGTTTAGCGTTACTTGCTGCGATGAAAGAAGATAAATTGACATCCTTTTGGCAAGAAATCGAGAAGATTTTTCCGGTTACAAGCGATCAAACGGAGTATGGAGTGCGTGTCATTATCGTAACATCACTAGCGGGCGGAACAGGTTCAGGGATGTTTCTACAAATTGCATTATATTTACGTGAAATGCTTCGGAAAAAACTGCAGCATCACAACATTTTAATACGTGGTGCGTTTTTAATGCCGGATGTTTTAGTTAAGACGAGAACGGTTAGTGCGAAAGAGTTTGAAACGGTGCAAGCAAACGGCTATGCCTCGTTAAAAGAATTACATGCCATTACACTCGGTTCCACTGGAGAATTATCAAAACGTGGCGGTGTGACGATTGAATTAGAATATCGACCTGATCAAGTAGATGAAGACGGAAGAACGAATCATACGATTAAACAACATCATTTACCATACAATTATTGTTTCCTATACGATTACGAAAATCTACATGGACACCATCTGCACAATTTATCAGATTATATGGAGCAAATGGCAAATACGATTTATTTACAGTTATTTAGTCCGATGTCTGCAAATCATTTTGCACAGGAAGATAATCAAATTCAGCAATTAGCAGAATCAAGTGGGAAAGGACGATATTGCGGGGCAGGAACGGCAAAGATTATTTATCCGTATGAGCACGTGTTAAAATATTGTGCTTTAAAATGGGCTGTGCAAGGTTTAGATGAGTCTTGGCTGCATTTAGATCAACTGTTTCAAGAGAAGAAGCAAAGATATGACCAAGACGTCAAACGCGGGATGCAACGTGAAAAGCCAGAGCGTGGGAAAAGTTATTTAGAAGACTTAGAACATCTTGCTACCCGTCCAGAACAGGCTCATATTTTTTATAGACAAATGTACAATGAAACGCGTGAAGGAGCAGAGGGCGGTAAGGTCGGTGTTGCGAAATCTAAACTGTTTTTAGAGGCTGTAGAAAGTTATGTACAGCGTACGGTGCAAAAAGATGAGGAATTAAACCGACTGCAGCACGAGTGTAAAATTTCGGCTGCTAAACTGAAAATGATGGAGCAAATGAAAGGTGAAGTAGCAAGGGTAGATCATGCGGTTCGTTTATATGCGTATGCGATTCCGAGCCGCGTACATGAGCATGTAACGACACTATTGTATGACATGATTGAATCAGACCGTTTTGCACCAAGTGGTTCTGAAGGGCAGTCCTATCAATTAAATACATGGTTTTTAAAGAAAACGGATCCTGTTCATCCAGTATCAGCTCGTTTTATGTTGTATGAAATTCGAAAGCAGTTAGTCGAGAAAATGAATCGACTACATGAAAATAATGAACAAAAGCGTAATTTAATTCAAAACTACGATAAGAAATTTAATGTGAGTAATATTGATGGAACGGTAACAGCTGTTCGCCGAGTAGAAATCGCGCAGCAACAAGGCTGGTTTGGAAAAATGATTAATAATCAGCAGCGTTTGTTTAAAAAAGAATTTGAAGATATTGTAACGCAGTATGTACACAAATTAAACGAGTATCGCAAAGAAATGCTATTAGAACTCGTTTATCAATCGCTTTATCAAGCAGTTAATAAAATGATTCAATATTGGGAAAGGTTTTTTGATAATTTACACGAAACGCGTGAAAATTTATTGTTTGAAATTCAAAAACGAAGCAAGGAATTTGAAGGGAAAACAAACCCAACGAATGTATACGTATTAGCTGAAGAGAAGTTGCAAGAAAAGATATGGCAAGATATGCAGCAACATTTAAATTTGGGAGTATTACCGAAAGATATATCTGCGGAAATTTATATGAGTTTATACGGGGAATATTGCCGGGATGCAAAAACAGAAGAGATTCAATCGAAAAAAGTAGAAGATTTTTATCGTGAGCACATACTAAGTTATTGCTACGATGAATTACAAATACGCTATCGTGATAAATTAGAGCTGAATATCGTTGAGGCGTTACGAAAAGAGGCAGATTATAAGAAGCGTGATCGTGATGAATACGTCCGTGAAAAAATTGAAGACTTGTTCCATTTAGCAAGTCCATTCGTTCCGAAAGTTTCCCATCATAGGGAATTACAATATTGGGGTATACATCCATCTTTAAAGAAAGAATTGCAAGAGGAATTAATTCAAGAAATGTTTAAAGAAAAAGATACAGTACATGAAGCTTTTTCGCCATTTGAAGTCATTTGTTATCGTGCGCATTACGGTTTATCACTACAAGACTTTCCTAAGCTGTCGTCTGGACATATTGCAAATGGATTTATGAATGATAAAGGTGATTATTTTCAGTCTTACTATCGCCGTGTGAACAAGTTGAATAGTAAAAAATCTAGTTTAACGCCGCATTTAGATAAATATTGGCACTTGCCAGCTTTCATGCCAGACTTAAATGCAACGCAAACGAAGTTGGATTACGATAAATGTAATCGCGCTCTTCTATACGCGTATATGTATCGTTGGATTAGTTTAGTTGCTGTTGATGGCCAGTTCGTGTATCAATATAACGGTGTTGGACGTAGCTTCTTAATTCAGTCGATGGGAAAAAATATTTCAAGTGAAAGTTACAAATTACACAGAGCATTGCTTCATAATCCGTTTATTTATGAAAACATCTTGTCCAGATTTGAAGAAGAACAAGAAAAAGCTATGATACAGGGCGGACATTTATATACACATCCGTTCGTATTAGGTGCTCAAGATATTAGATGGCTTCGTAAAGAGCATGTCCATAATATTTTAGATATGATTTTAATGTATGACCGTGAAGCAAAATATGATCCAACGTTAGAAGAAACTTCTGATGAATTATTAAGATTATTCCTTGACGAAATTGAGTTATATTTCCAAAACTATTACGGTACAGGTGCCGATATGGTTGCAAAGAAAGAGAAAGAAATGTTTATTAAACAATTGTGGGATCGTTCGTACGCGAAAGGTTATGTAGATCCAAATAGTGCTCCTTATAAAAAGTGGCAAAATTTATTAAGCGTTCATGATGAAGAAGAAACGCCAAAAACGAATGTATAATGAATGAAAAGGGAATCCTTAAAAGTGGCAATACAACTTTAGAAAAGAGGGATTCCGATGCCGTTTTTAGGAAGTGTATATCAAATATTTGGATTGTATCCAGAAATTTATTATGGAATGATTTCAGCCGAACTTGCGGAGCAGCAAAGATTGGAACAGGCGGAAAACGAAGAACCAGAAACAGAAGCGTAACTGTATAGGAAGCTTCAAAATAAAAATGATAACACGCTACTTACTCTTTGCACGTATAAGAGCAAGTAGCGTGTTTTTTTTATTTAATAATCCCGTTCTCTAAAATTTTAATAGTAGGTGCTACTTTCACATTAGACTTTGAAAAGGCACTCGGCCAATCGTCTTCAACCGTTTTCCATTCTTTATATTGAAATGCTCTCGCATAATCACCAAACCCGAATGGATCAAGTTGCTGTTTTTGAATTTTGTGGATTAAATCGTTTAAATCTTTGTTTAGTTGTTTTGTAATAAGTGAAGTTAATTTCTTTCTACCTTTGCCTATATCCATGTTGAATGTAAGTTCAGATACGGAAACTTTAAAATTCATTGCAATATTAAATTTGAAGTGGTTATCGTTATAGCCTGTGTGAATGTCACGATTCATGCTAAGAACATTTATTGTTGCGAAGTCGTCGCCGTCTGTATCTTTTAGATGACTATTACTTTCAACTGAATTAGAAGGGATTTTCAGTGTAAGTGAAACGGGTATATTCGCTTTATTTTGTAATAGAAGAAGAAGGGCACTTTCATATCGATTTAAAGACATTTTATAGATTCCGCGAGAAGTTAATAATGCAGAGCCGGTAACGAGAATATCTTTTTTACCTTTTTTTATTTCTGAGATAGCAGGTGTTATACCTTTATTAAAAGTTTGCCTATGGAATTCATGGAATGTCGTAAACGCGGTTCGATTGTATAGTTTGTTCGTATTAATTAAATCTGTTAAATATTCAGGAAGTGCAGGCTTATCTTTAAAATTATTATATATAACTGAAGAGATTGAACCGTCTACTGCAACCATGCGCATATTTCCAGTATTTTTAGGGTCGCGATACCAAACATCAAGGTAAGGCATAGCTCCTTCTTGTTTTAAAAATTTCGTACTAAATAAAATGAGTTGTAACTTTTCTGTAGATACTAAACCGCTACTTGAACTATTAAATGTTGCTTTTGCTTCTCGAGGGGTATGTACTGTCGCTTCATGAGTTTCGTATTTTTTCTCCACATCTTCATTAAAAATAGGGTTTACGTGGTATACAATTAATTTTCCTTTTGCTTTTGCATCAAACCCGTAAATTAATGAAATGGATTGTTTTTCTAAGTCAAGCCGATCTCCTCCACATCCTGTTAAAAAGGTTATGAGAAAGCAAAATATAGTGAAAATAAAGCGTCTCATTTAAATTTTTCTCCTTTTCCAATGCTGATAAAGTGTCATGTATAAGAGAAATACGACTGGGAATAGAAAAACGATAAAATAACTTGCAGTTCCCCAAAATTCCCGCAATGCACTTATTTGATACGAGGATGGGATATAAAAAAATAAAACGAAAACACACCCGAATAATAAAAACCAAATAGGTAATGAACTCCCTTTTTTGTTAAGTAACTGATTGATTCCATCTGAGGCAGTAAAAATATAAGGAATGCAAGAATCAAAAATAATGAAGAGATAAAATGACAAAAAGATAATTTCAAACCGTTCCAGAAATGAAAAGTGAAATGGTGTAACAAGAGAAAGAGTGGGCCATAAAAACTTAGTTATACCATCTGGGCTAAAATAAACGAAAGAAACGAACGTAACTTGCAGGTAAACGAATAAAGTAATCATATTTGCAATAACGATTCCTTTTTTTGCAGATGATTTATTACTGAGATAAGGATAAAGGACAAATGCAAACTCAAATCCGAGAAAGGCAATAATAGTTGATTTTACTGTGTTGAAAACTGGTAGCCATCCCTCTTTAAGGAGAGGAAGAAGATAAGCCCAATGCCCGTCTTTAAGTGGGATAAATAATAGCAATGGCATCCAGAGTGTAAATAAGACAGTAAAAACAGCATAGCGGCTAATAATAAGAACACCTTTACATGCGAGCATAACCATTGGGATAGATAATAACATCATGATTAAAAACATTGGAGATCTAGGTAAAATCCAAATGTGAATAACGTATAAGAGGGAAAAAATTAAGGATACAGCTGCAAGAACAGCATATAAAATCCAAAAAATCATTCCTACTCTTCCTAGCCACTTCCCAAGATAACGAGTTAGCACATCAAGTAAAGTATACCCGGGATGTTTTTCCATAATTTTTACAATACATAGACTGACTAAAGTAGTGATAGCGCACCCTATTATAATAGACATCCAGCCATCTGTATTCGCCCCTTGCGCAACTTCACGTGGCAGTGTAAGTACACCGAACCCTACTTGAACACCACTAATCGTTAAAATGTATTGAAATAAACTAATCTCCCTCTTTGCACGCTTTGTCACTTATCTTCCTCCGTTTCTTCTATATCGCGTTGTCGATTCTCTTGTTTTAAGTTAAGGGATAGTGGTCGTTTCTTCATTAGTTTCCATGGTAAACGTACAAGAATGTCTTTTAAATCTGAAGCAAATGACGGAGAAAAAGGACTACCATAAGGAACACCAAGTGATTCCATAGAAAGAATATGGATGATGATAACTGCCATCCCGACCATAATTCCAATGACCCCAAACAAAGAAGCGGTTATCATCATTGGAAAGCGAAGAAGCCGAATTCCTGCTGACATTTCCATGTTAGGGATGATAAAAGAAGCGACTGCAGTAATAGATACGACGATAACCATAACATTACTTACTATTCCTGCTTGGACAGCAGCTTGCCCAATGACAATCCCTCCTACGACTCCAATCGTTTGTCCAACGGGACCAGGAAGCCGAACCGCAGCTTCGCGGAGCATTTCAAGTACTAGTTCCATCAAAAGTGCTTCTAATATGGGGGGGAAAGGAATTTTAGCTCGAGATTCTCCAATTGTTAACAATAATTTAAGTGGAATCACTTCATAATGAAAGGAAATCATAGCAATATAAAGAGCTGGAGCAAATATTGCAATAAATAGTCCGGTAAAACGAAGTAGTCGTATGAAAGATGGAATCATTGGCCGGAAGCTGTAATCATCTATCGTCTGAAAAAAAGATGAAAAGGTCATAGGTCCAATTAATACGCCGGGTGAGCGGTCTACAACAACAGCAATTCGTCCATCCAAAATGTGATGGGCCGTTGTATCAGGGCGTTCGGTTATTGATAATTGCGGAAAGAGAGTATAGGAATTATCTTCAACAAAGCCTTCTAATTCTCCGGTAGTAATAATGGCATCCACTTTGATTGATTCGATACGGCATGCCATTTCTTGTACAACGTCTTCGTTTGCAACATCTGCTAAGTACAGTAAAAAAACCTTTGAAGTAGCTCGTTCACCAACAGTGAATTCCTTCACTTTCAATTCGCGATTTGGAATATATCGACGAATAAGTGCAAGACTGTCGCTCGCTACTTCATTAAATCCTTCGTGGGAGCTTTTTATAGCAGTTTCTGTTGTAGGTTCTTCAATACTTCTTTTTGGCGCCGATTGCGTATCTAGTTCTAATGCTGTAAGTTGTCCATTTATAAATAAAATGCTTTTACCATGTAAAAGGGAATGTTCAATGTCGGACCACTGCTGAACTTTCTTTATATTCCCGACTGTAACTGAGGATTCCCAACAATCAACTTCATTCCACTCTTTAAATAGGAGAGGTCGAAGCATATCAATGTTAATAACGGTTTTGTCTACAAGTCCTTCCATATATATAATTGCAGCTTCTTTTCCGTTTTTTAACGGAAAAGTACGTGTAATTAATTCTGGAATACCGCTAAAAAGTTTGGACAAGTGCTTTAGATTAAGGGAAAGAGAGGAAGAGATAGATTTATTTAAAAGGTGATCAGCTTGTTCTTGTGCAGAGAAAGATTTTTCACCACGTATCCATTTATTAAAAGACCCCATTTGTTCGCTTACTCCTTGTTATGTTTTATATGGGTTATTATGGATAGTTCCGTGCTGACATATGCATAGTTTAAATTTTATATTGTATATTTCCATCTTTAACGCTATAATTATAGTGTTAAAGATGGAATCGTGATATGACCTGTTATGAATCTATCGTTTTATTTATGAATAAATGGATTGGTATTTTAGCAAGATGTGCTAATAAACTACTCCACCATGATAATAACGTGCCGAAATGTGGTGCGTATATTTTCGTGGTGGAGTTTTTTTATTCTCAAAAAGGGGGAAAGACCATGAATAACAACATGGTTCATATTACAATTGACGGAAAAAAGTATACAGCGGAGCCTGGTTCAACGATATTGGGTGTTATTAATGAGAACGGGATTGAACATCCGCAAATTTGTTACGTGCCAGAAGTAGATCCTATTCAAACATGTGACACTTGTATTGTAGAGGTTGACGGAAAGTTAGTGCGCTCTTGTTCGGCAGTAGTGACAGAAGGTATGAACATTGAACGTAATTCTGCTCATGCCAAAGAAGCACAAACAGAGGCAATGGATAGGTTACTAGAAAATCATTTATTATACTGTACAGTATGTGACAACAACAATGGGAACTGTAAACTGCATAATACAGCAGAATTAATGGAGATTGAACATCAAAAATATCCTTATGAACCAAAAGTAGATGCAAGTGAAGTTGATATGACGCATCCGTTTTATCGCTACGATCCTAATCAATGTATTGCATGCGGTCAATGTGTTGAGGTTTGTCAAAACTTACAAGTAAATGAAACGTTATCAATAGACTGGGAAGCGGAACGTCCACGAGTTATTTGGGATGAAGGAGTAAATATTAATGATTCTTCATGCGTGAGCTGTGGTCAATGTGTAACCATTTGTCCTTGTAATGCTTTAATGGAGAAAACGATGCTCGGTGAAGCTGGATTTATGACGGGATTAAAACCAGATATTCTTGAACCGATGGTAGATTTAATTAAAGAAGTTGAGCCTGGATATAGCGGCATTTTTGCGGTATCAGAAGTGGAAGCGGCTATGCGTGATACTCGTACGAAGAAAACGAAAACAGTATGTACATTTTGTGGTGTAGGTTGTTCATTTGAAGTGTGGACGAAAGGGCGTAAAATCCTTAAAGTACAACC
Source organism: Bacillus cereus group sp. N6 (assembly GCF_016483705.1). Taxonomy (NCBI): domain Bacteria; kingdom Bacillati; phylum Bacillota; class Bacilli; order Caryophanales; family Bacillaceae; genus Bacillus; species Bacillus cereus group sp. N6. Next base: position 213,822 of record NZ_JAEHBI010000002.1, on the reverse strand, counting down.
TTCTTCTGATGCGCCAGTTAACGCAATTTCTACTTGTGTAAAAGGAAAATTCGGTTGGGATTTCGTAAATTCTAAAGAAAGAATTACGAAACCTTTAATTCGTAAAAATGGAACGTTTGTTGAATCTACATGGGAAGAAGCACTAAATGTAGTTGCAAGTAAATTAGGATCTATTAAAGAAGAATACGGTAAAGATGCTGTCGGCTTTATTTCTTCATCTAAAATTACGAATGAAGACAATTATGTAATTCAGAAATTAGCTCGACAAGTATTTGAAACGAATAATATTGATAACTGCTCACGTTATTGTCAATCGCCAGCGACAGACGGATTATTCCGTACAATTGGTATGGGCGGAGATGCTGGAACGATTAAAGATATCGCAAAATCCGGTCTTGTTATTATTGTAGGTTGTAATCCGACAGAAGGTCATCCTGTTTTAGCTACACGTATTAAACGTGCGCATAAATTACACGGACAAAAATTAATTGTGGCTGATCTTCGTAAAACAGAAATGGCAGAGCGTTCAGACGTTTTTATTAGTCCAAAACAAGGAACAGATCAAGTATGGTTAATGGCTGTTACGAAATATATGATTGACCAAGGCTGGCACGATCAACGATTTATTGATGAGAATGTAAACTTCTTTGAAGATTTTAAAGAGAGTCTTACAGAATATACACTTGATTATGCAGAAGAAATGACTGGTATTTCAAAAGAAATACTTATTCAAATGGCTGAAATGATTCGTGATGCAGATGGTACATGTATCCTTTGGGGTATGGGAGTAACGCAAAATACAGGTGGATCGGATACTTCCGCTGCGATTTCAAACTTACTGCTTGCAACAGGTAATTATCGTCGTCCAGGTGCTGGTGCATATCCACTTCGAGGTCATAATAACGTACAAGGTGCTTGTGATATGGGTACTTTACCAGGATGGCTTCCTGGATATCAGCACGTTACTAACGATATGGAACGTGCGAAATTTGAAATGGCTTACGGAGTGAAAATTAATAGTGAACCAGGTCTTAATAATATTGAAATGCTTCACGCAATTGATGAAGGGAAAATGAAAGCTATGTATCTTGTCGGAGAGGATATGGCTCTTGTAGACTCTAATGCGAACCACGTACATGAAGTGTTATCAAGCCTTGATTTCTTCGTTGTACAAGACGTTTTCTTATCTAAAACTGCTCAATATGCAGATGTTGTATTACCGGCAGCACCGTCTCTTGAGAAAGAAGGTACTTTCACAAATACAGAGCGTCGTGTACAAAGATTGTATCAAGTTCTTCCTACGCTTGGAGATGCGAAGCCAGATTGGTGGATTGTGCAGGAGATTGCGAATAAATTAGGTGCAAACTGGAATTATAGCCATCCAAGTGAAATTTTTGCTGAAATGGCAAGTTTATCACCACTATTCTCACAAGCAAACTATGAAGTACTTGAAGGGTGGAATAGTTTCCATTGGGGAAGTTTTGATGGAACGAATACACCACTTCTGTTCCAAGATGGATTTAACTTCCCAGATAAAAGAGCTCGTTTTGCGATTGCTGACTGGGTACGTCCAGCTGAATTCCCAGCGGAGTTCGATCTTCACATTAATAACGGTCGTATGCTTGAGCATTTCCATGAAGGGAATATGACAAATAAATCAACAGGTATTCAAACGAAAGTACCTGGTGTGTTTGTAGAAGTTTCTCCAGCACTTGCAAAAGAACGTGGAGTGAAAACAGGTTCATTAGTTCGTCTTGTTTCTCCTTTTGGAGCATTAAAATTACGTGCACTTGTAACAGACCGTGTAAAAGAAAATGAGTTATATTTACCGATGAACTCTACAGATAATGAAACAGCAATTAATTTCTTAACAGGTCCTGCTGTGGACGTACGTACGAACACACCTGCTTATAAACAGACGAAAGTGCGTATGGAAGTGCTAGAAGTTGATGGCGCAAATCCGATGCCAAAAGCGAACCCGCGTAACAAAAAACGTCATCCTCAAGCTGGTATTGAGGTAAATCGTAAGTGGGCACGTCCAGGGTATGTGCATTTAACGGATAAGTAGGAGGAGAAAAATATGGCTGCACCTATAAAAGTGATTCAAAAACAAGAATTAACTGAGGAAGAAATAAAACAGCAAAAATTAGATGATTTAAAAGAGCTTCTAGCTAATAATGAAGAGGCTTTAAATCAAATGTTTAATATTGTTGGGGAATTAAATGACATCGGAATGCTAGAAGCTGCAAATTCTATGTTAAAGGCGAAAGAACCGATCGCAAAGATTGTACTTGGCCAAGTGACTCGTGAGCCTGTTACGAATTTAATTAATAATATGATGGGTGCTGCGGGTGCTTTAACAGAACTTGATCCAGAACTTACGAAAAAGCTAATAGGTAGCTTATTAGTAGGGTTAGAAGAAGGTAATGAACATCTAGAGAGTAATAAAAAAGTAGGGGTATTTGACCTTATGAAAGTATTGAAAGACCCAGATATTAACCGTGCTATAGGGTTTGGGCTTCATTTCTTAAAAGGTATGGGTAAAGGGTTAAAAGACGAATAATCTTCATGAAGTGAATCTTTTCGCCCAAATGTTTGTACGAAATATTTTGGGCGGAAGGGTCATTTTGGTAAAATATATAATAAAGTAAAATGAGGATTTTTGGGAGGTATAATTGTATGTCAAAAAAAGTACATGAATTTAATGATATGATACGAAAACTTCGAAAGGAACTTTTCGGAAAAGGACCAGAACGAATTCATACTGTTTTTGCTGAAAATATGGCGATTGCGACCCTTTACGGAAACTTAACACCTACTGAAAAATTCATTTCAAGTACGATGGACGGTGCGGAAATGGTTCATATGGCTAGAACGAAAATGATTCAAGAAGTGTATGCTGCGAATTCCCGTGAACATTTGGAGGAACTTGTTGGAGCGAAATTAGTGAATTTATTTTCAGATATGAAAGTAGAAGAAGATATTGCAGTTTCGGTATTTGTTTTTGATAAAAATATAACGTGAGAGAAGGATACTGATCGTGAAACCGATACAGGTAGAAAGAGAAATCTTTCGTTATGAACAAGGGGCGTTTAAACATATAGAGGACAGTATTGTAACAGAGTTTCCTGTCACGATTAAAATGAACGGACAGGAGTTTGTTACAATGGTTAGTACTCCAGAATATATAGAAGATATGGTAATAGGCTTTTTAGCATCTGAAGGAATCATTCGGAAGTATGAAGATATTGATGACATATGGGTACAAGAGAAAGAAGGATTTGTGCATGTCACAACGAAAAAAGTGAATCCGTATTACGAACAAATGCAAAATAAACGTTATATTACTTCATGCTGTGGTATGAGTAGACAAGGGTTTGTTTTTGCAAATGATGCACTAAGCGCTAAAAAAATGAATGGTGTCCATGTACAGGTTGCTGCAGAAGACTGCTTTCGATTAATGAAAGAAATGCAGCAATCTGCGGAGACGTTTCAACATACAGGTGGCGTTCATAATGCATCTTTGTGTGATGTGAATGGCATTATTTTAAGCCGAATGGATATCGGTAGACATAATGCATTAGATAAAATTTACGGTTATTGCTTAAAAAATAATATTTCTATAAAAGATAAAGTCATTGTATTTAGTGGTCGTATTTCTTCGGAAATATTATTGAAAGTTGCAAAAATCGGTTGTGAAATTATATTGTCAAAATCAGCTCCAACCGAATTGGCTTTGCAGCTAGCAGAAGAATTAGGTATTACTACGATAGGGTTTATTCGGAATCAATCCTTAAATGTATATACGCATCCAGAGCGTGTTATAAATATAAAATAAGTAAAAGTGAGGCAATAAATATGAAATCTGTCACATTAGACAAACTACAACGTCCTTTAAAGGATTTACGTATTTCTGTTACTGATCGCTGTAATTTCCGCTGTCGTTATTGTATGCCAGAAGAAATATTTGGTCCTGATTATTCGTTTTTGTCTAATGATAAAATTTTATCTTTTGATGAGATTGAAAGGATAACACGTATTTTTGTTTCTTTAGGTGTAAGAAAGTTACGAATTACGGGCGGAGAACCGTTACTTCGAAGAGGTCTTCCGCAGCTTATTGAGCGCCTTAATAAAATAGATGGTGTGGAGGATATCGGTTTAACAACCAATGGATCACTACTGAAAAAGTTTGCTCCTGATTTATATAAGGCGGGTTTATCACGTGTGACAGTTAGTTTAGATTCCTTAGAAGAAGATCGGTTTTTCTATTTGAATGGTAATAGAAGCAAAGTGCAAAGGGTCCTGGAAGGCATACAGGCTGCAGCTGAAGTTGGTATGAAAATTAAAATTAACATGGTCGTTCAAAAAGGGAAAAATGAACAAGATATTTTGCAGATGGCGCAATACTTTAAGGAAAATAAGCATATTCTTCGTTTTATTGAGTATATGGACGTTGGAAATTATAACGGTTGGGAATTAAGAGAGGTCGTCTCGAAACAAGAGATAGTAGATGCCATTCATCAAGTTATGCCATTAGAACGGATAGAAGCAAATTATGCAGGTGAAGTTGCGACTCGCTATCGTTATATTGGAAATGAAGAAGAGATAGGTATTATTTCATCAGTAACAGATTCCTTCTGTTCATCATGTACGAGAGCACGTATTTCTGCAGAAGGAAAATTATATACTTGTTTGTTCGCTTCTAAAGGAAATGACTTGAGGGAACTACTTCGATCTGGATACAGTGACGAGGAAATAACAGATATCGTACGTGATATATGGAACAACCGAGAAGATCGTTATTCAGATGAACGCTTAAGTCATACAAGTAAAAAAAGATCGCCTAAAATTGAAATGTCACATATTGGTGGTTGATATATAAGAGTGACGCTTTGAGGAAGTATATACAAAATGGAAAGTATGCAACGTTTGTAGATTTTCTATTTTATAGTAAAAGTGATGATTGATATCTCTGTAAAAGATGTGCAGAGAAATTAAGCAGCATTCAAAAACCTTTATTTTGAGGAGGTTTTTTGAAGCTGCTTTTTTATTTGGAGAAAATGGAGGAATTAGTAATGGCATTTCATAAACCGGAACAAATTGCTGAGCTTGTAATTGAGGCCGGTGTTCAAAAAGTAAGTCAGACGTTGCCAGCAATGCTTATTCTCGGTTTTTTAGGAGGAGCGTTTATTTCGTTAGGTTTTTTGCTTAATATTCGTGTTTTAGGTAATTTACCTGAGCGCTGGGGTAGTTTAGTCAATGTTTTAGGAGGAGCGGTTTTCCCTGTTGGATTAATGCTCGTCGTATTAGCAGGAGGAGAATTAATTACCGGAAATATGATGTCACTTTCTATGGCGCTTTATGCAAAGAAAATTACATTGGTAAGTGTACTAAATAATTGGGTTTGGATTACTTTCATGAATTTCGTGGGAGCTATTTTTGTTGCGTATTGTTTCGGTCATCTTGGCGGATTAACAGAGGGAGATTATTTAAATAAAACGGTAGCGATAGCGGAAGGGAAATTACATGAATCATTTGGGAGAACTTTAATTTTAGCAATTGGTTGTAATTGGCTCGTTTGTCTTGCGCTTTGGCTCGCTTATGGGACGAGTGATTTTGTCGGGAAAATAATCGGAATTTGGATTCCGATTATGGCATTTGTAGTGATTGGATTTCAGCAAGTGGTAGCAAATATGTTTGTTATTTCAGCAGTTATTTTTGCAGGTCATCTGACGTGGATGGATCTTGCTAGAAATTTTGTTCCTGTTTTTATCGGAAATGTAATTGGGGGAGCTGGATTTGTTGGATTTGCTTATTTTGCTTGTTATCAAAAACAACATTCTAATATGAAATAGAGTTCGTGAGAGGAAGGATATGTAATGGATGAGCGGTATTCACGACAACAGTTGTTCAAACCAATTGGGAGTAGAGGGCAAGAAAAAATTCGGAATAAACATGTGTTAATTGTAGGAGCAGGCGCATTAGGAAGTGCAAGTGCCGAAAGTTTCGTACGTGCAGGTATTGGCAAATTGACGATTATTGATCGTAATTACGTTGAATGGAGTAATTTACAAAGGCAACAACTGTACTCTGAACAAGATGTGAGAGAGAAAATGCCGAAAGCAATCGCTGCTAAAAATCGGCTAGAACAAATTAATTCGGAAGTACAAATACATGCTTTCGTAATGGATGCAGTTGCAGAAAATATGGAGGACCTATTAAAAAATGTAGATGTAATAATTGATGCAACAGATAATTTTGATATTCGATTTATAATAAATGACTTATCACAAAAACATAATATCCCGTGGGTATATGGTTCTTGCGTTGGATCGTACGGTATGAGTTATACGGTTATTCCGCAAGAGACACCGTGTTTACATTGTGTGCTGAAGAACGTTCCTGTTACAGGTGTGACATGTGATACCGCTGGAATTATTAGCCCGACTGTTCAAATCGTCGCAGCATATCAAGTGGCGGAAGCACTCAAAATTTTAGTCGGAGATTTCTCAGCAATTAGAAAAACATTTTTCATGTTTGATATATGGAGTAATCAAAACCATTTTATAAGACTAGGGAAAATCAAAACAGAAGATTGCCCCTCGTGCGGTTTGAATCGAACTTATCCTTATTTATCATACGAAAACCAAACGAAGGTGGCTGTTTTATGCGGAAGAAATACAGTGCAAATTAGGCCGGTAGAAAATAGGAAGTACGATTTTGACGATATAGAAAAAGTATTAAAAAAATTGGGGGAAGTAGATCGGAATCCGTATTTACTATCTTGCCAACTAGATGATTACCGCGTCGTTATTTTTCGAGATGGTCGTGTTTTCATTCATGGTACAAATGATATTTCGAAAGCGAAACAATTATATTATCGCGTATTCGGTTAATAGAAAGGGTTGTCAATAATGGAAAGAAGAGTGCCAATTACGGTTGAAGAAGCTGTTCGTAAAGTAATGGGATTTGCTAATGAGGGATTAAAGGAGTTACTACCTATTGAATTAGCTTACGGACGTATATTAGCGGAGGATTTAATAGCTGACCATGACGTACCTTCATTCAATCGTTCACCGTATGATGGATTTGCTATTAGAGCAGAAGATACGAATGTAGCAAGTTATGAAACACCAATTGTGTTTGAAGTAATTGGTGAAATTGGTGCGGGATCAATATTTCACGAGAAAGTAGGGCCGTTTCAAGCGGTTCGAATTATGACGGGAGCGCAAATTCCGAATGGGTGTGATGCGGTTGTTATGTTAGTGCTGACTCGTCAATATGAGGAAGCTGGCAACAATTATATGGAAGTGAAGCGATCATTCAAAACGGGTGACAATATTTCTTTTCAAGGTGAAGATGCTCGTAAAGGAACGGTTCTTGCAAAAAAAGGATCATACATTCATCCAGGTATTTCAGCTCTTCTTGCTACGTTCGGATATAGTGAGGTACCAGTGGCAAGAAAGCCTGTAATTGGATTGTTAGCGACTGGTAGTGAATTACTGGATGTAAATGATTCATTACAGCCAGGGAAAATCCGAAATAGTAATACGTATATGATATTGTCTCAAATTCGAAGAGCGGGCGGAAGAGTAAAATATTTTGGGAAGTTTAGCGATGAGTTTCATACATGCTTCACAGCTGTAAAAGAAGCGTTAAGCCAAGTGGATATGCTCATTACAACAGGTGGTGTATCAGTAGGGGATTACGATTATTTACCAGCTATTTACGAAAAGTTAGGTGCATCGGTTCTTTTCAATAAAGTTGCAATGCGGCCAGGTAGTGTTACGACTGTAGCACAATTAAATGGCAAGTTATTATTTGGTTTATCAGGAAATCCATCTGCTTGTTACGTAGGATTTGAATTATTTGTAAGGCCTTGTATTCGGACGTATATGTTTAGTGAGAAAGCACATGTAAGAAGAGAAAAAGCGTTATTAGGAGAAGATTTTCTAAAACCAAATCCATTTACCAGATTTGTGCGAGCAAAACTGACATATAACGAAGGGCAATTAATCGCTTATCCGTCAGGGTTTGATAAATCTAGCTCGGTTTCTTCTCTAGCAGAGACAAATATATTTATTGTACTTCCAGGTGGTACGAGAGGTTATAAAAAAGATATGTTCGTAGATGTTCTCTTGCTGGAAGATAACGAAGGTAGTGAATGGCCTTGGGCATTTTATAAAGTGAGAGGTGTTTCTAATGGGACAAGCGCTATTTGAGATTGTAGATATACCGATTGTAGTTGAAGAAGTAACGAATAAAGTCGCAAGAAGAGAAGCAGGTGCAATTACAACATTTATTGGTACAGTGAGAGAATTAACAAAAGGAAAACGAACACTACATTTAGAGTATGAAGCATATAAACCGATGGCAGTAAAACAACTTACGAAAATTGGTGAAGAAATTAACGGGAAATGGCCGGACGCAAAAGTAGCAATTAAGCACCGTGTAGGGCGGCTAGAAATCATGGATATTGCGGTCGTTATTGCAGTCTCATCACCGCATCGTAAAGTAGCGTATGAAGCGAATGAATACGCGATTGAACGTATAAAACAAATCGTCCCAATTTGGAAAAAAGAATTTTGGGAAGATGGGACGATGTGGATTGGAGATCAACTTGAAAATACGGCATATCCAGAAGGAAAACCGAAGAAGGAAGAATGAGAAGATGATTACAATTTTATTGTTCGCAAATTTGCGTGAGGAAATCGGATCGGATCAATTAATAATTTCAGAAAAACAAGAAATGACAGTGCAGCAATTAAAAGAATGGCTCAAAGCAAGCTATTGCTTACAATCGCTTGATAGAGTGATGGTGGCTGTTAATGAAGAATTTGTAACGGATGAAGAGATGATAAAAGCTGGAGATATAGTCGCATTAATCCCGCCCGTTAGTGGGGGATAATAAGCTTTTTCGTCAAGAAGATGTTGTATATAAATTCGAATACGAGAAGGGATGAGTTCTATGATTACTCAAGAACAAATAATGAACGCATTAAAACATGTAGAGGATCCGGAGTTACACAAAAGTATTGTAGAATTAAATATGGTTAGAAATATACAAATGAATGGAACAGAGGTTAAACTTGAAGTAGTGCTAACGATTCAAGGTTGTCCATTAAAGGCAAAAATTCAACAAGATGTGGAAGAGTCTCTTCAGGCAATTGGTGCATCTAAAGTAGATTTGACATTTGGTTCTATGACACAAGAAGAACGAGCTGCGCTAACAGAGAAGTTAAAGAAAAATAGTAGAACAGAAACTGGAATGCCGAGCATGCTTCGCCTTGATTCAGGGGTACGATTTATTACTGTAACGAGCGGTAAAGGTGGAGTTGGAAAATCAACAGTGACAATTAACCTTGCAACTGCTTTAGCTCGTATGGGAAAAAAAGTGGGGATATTAGATGCAGATATATATGGTTTTAGCATTCCAGCTATGATGGAAACGAATCAAAAACCGACGATGATTGATCAAACGGCAATTCCGGTTGTAAGTCACGGTGTTAAAATTATGTCGATGGGATTTTTTGCAGAAGGAAATAACCCGGTTATGTGGCGCGGACCGATGTTAAATAAATGGATTCAAAATTTCCTTGCGAATACGCACTGGGGAGAATTAGATTATTTACTTCTTGATTTACCGCCTGGCACAGGAGATGTAGCTATTGATGTTGCAGCAATGATCCCGCAAGCGCAAGAAATTATCGTTACAACACCACACAACGTAGCTTCATTCGTAGCATCTAGAGTAGGTGTTATGGCAAAACATACGAAACACGAGATTTTAGGGATTGTAGAAAATATGGCTTATTATGAAGAAAAAGATGGATCGAAAAATTATCTCTTCGGAAAAGGAGGCGGCGAAATGCTTGCAGAACAATTGCAAACAGAAGTGATTGCACAAATACCTTTTGCAAGACGAGAAGAAAATAACGGTTCATCTGTATATGATGAAGAGTCTCTTGTAGGAGAAGTGTTTACATCGTTAGCGGAGGATATTATTTATAGAGGATAGAGGGGGAAGTTTAGTATGGCGTGTAATATCGATCATTCTATGGAAGATGTAATGAGTAAACTTGAAAGTCAAAAGAGTTTTTTACCGGAAGTGATTTTTAAAGAGTTAAAGGTATTTTTGCGAGGGAATCATTCACAGGAAATATTAAATGATATCTTTCATCTTTTAAAAAAGTATGGTTTGGTTAGTGAAGAAGAACGAGAGATGAGAAATACTCAATTATTGCTGATTATAAAATAAATACGCTTTGGCTTTTGTTTTTTTGCAGAAGGGGTGAATGTAATGAATATGAAAAAGATGATTGAAACGATAGAAGCAACTAAAGTGACTAACGAAGAATTATCGATTTCTACTTTACATCAAAAGCTTGTGAAGTTGTATAGTCAAAAAGATAGTGCGGAGTATACGGAGATATTAAAATATATTTTATCATTATCCGTGCAGCTGAACCTACATTTCGTATTGAAATATTTTGGTGTGCGCCCGGTTGTTGCTGCAGATGAACGTATGCAATTTCAAGAGATATTTAAATGTTTAGCTAAGAAAGCTGATAATGGGGAATGGTTTCTAAATTTCGTTTCTTTATATGTAGGACTAATTGTAGTTCTTCATTTTGATGAAAAAGAGATTGAGAGAAGTTTTTTCGATGATATGGTAGTGGATGAAGGGAATGCAATATAAGGTTCTGCTCATAATATCTTTCTATTTAATTGCTGTAACTGCGATTTTAGTTGGTTATTTAAATATAAAGGTAACTAATTAATAAAAAGTGTTCTTCAGTTGTTTCCATCGTTTTTTCATGTTACCATTAAGCGAATTTTTCATAGGGAGAGAAAGCGATGAAATGGATTTATTTTATTATTATTAACGTTATAGCTTTTAGCCTTATGGGGCTTGATAAACGAAAAGCGAAGAAGAAACAGTGGAGAACGCCAGAAAGTACGTTGTTTTTATCAGCGGTAGCTGGAGGCGCAGTTGGTGCTTGGATTGGTATGTATATGTTTCACCATAAAACACATAAAAAGAAATTTGTTTTCGGTATACCGTTACTTGTCGTTATAACAGTATGTTTACTTTTTGCTGTATGAGAAATGTCGAAAGAATTGCAGATTGATTATTGGTAAAGTGAGCATGCGGGACCGTATAATGGAGAAAAATGAGAAGAGGAGAAAAGGGAAGATGGGGAGTCAATCAGCACAGCAAAAAAAAGGAATTATATATGCGGCTGGTGCTTATACGATGTGGGGAATCCTACCAATCTATTGGAAATGGATTGAGGAAGTTCCAGCAGATGAAATATTAGCACACCGCATCGTTTGGGCGTTCGTTTTTATGTTACTTGTGTTAGGTGTTACGAAGAGGTTTCGTCAGTTTATTGGGGAGTTCGTGAATCTTTTTAAACGACCTAAATTATTAATGTCATTAACAATAGCTTCAGTCTTGATTAGCGGAAACTGGTTTGTCTACATATGGGCCGTTAATCATAATCATGTCATTGAAGCAAGTCTTGGATATTATATTAATCCGCTTATTAGTATTTTACTTGGTACAGTCGTTTTAAAGGAAAAGTTAAACTTTTGGCAATATGTTGCAGTTGGTTTAGCTGGAATAGGGGTTATCATTTTAACAGTCCGTTTCGGATCTATTCCGTGGGTTTCTTTATCACTTGCCTTTTCATTTGGATTATACGGATTAACAAAAAAATTGTTAAACTATGATGCGACAATTGGTCTTACGATGGAAACGATGTTAGTGACGCCGTTTGCGATTATCTATCTCGTTATGACAGGAGCGCATGGATTCGGTTCATTTGGATCTATTTCCATGTCATCGACGTTACTATTAATAGGAGCGGGCATTGTTACAGCTTTACCACTTTTTTATTTTGCAAAAGGAGCACAACTTATTCCGCTTTATATGGTAGGATTTTTACAATATATTGCACCAACGATTAGTTTAATTTTAGGTGTATTCGTATTTGGTGAACATTTCACATCTACTCATATGATGGCATTTTTCTGTATATGGGTTGCATTATTTGTGTTTTCAATAGCGAAAACAAAGTTTTTAGTGCAGAAACAACCGAAATTTATAAAAAATAAATCAGCAAAAGTATCATAATGCGTAGTATTTTCTACGCATTTTTCTTTATACTGATACTATATAGATTTCCATTATAGTCAGTAGGGAGCTGAGAACGTGGAAACAATTTTACATAATGATCCGCTTATGGCCGCTGTAATTTCATGGTTTCTAGCACAATTAACGAAAGTAGTCTTTAAATTATTCAAAACGGGTGAATTTGATTTTGCAAAGTTTTTCGCTTCAGGTGGGATGCCGAGTTCTCATGCTTCAACTGTTACAGCACTTGCGACAGGTGTTGGCGTTGTAGAAGGTGTGGAAAGTACCTTATTTGCTATTGCTGCTATCTTTGCAATAATTGTTATGTATGATGCTTCAGGAGTAAGACTTGCAGTTAGTAAACAAGCGAAAATATTGAATGAGTTCTTTCACGGTAGACAAACAGAATATAAGAAGTTAAATGAACTTGTCGGGCATACACCGTATGAAGTAGTAGTCGGTGCTTTAGTAGGGATTATTGTCGGAGTGGGATATTGCTTATGAGCAGAACATTTTATATGTTCTGTTTTTCTTTGTTTTCATACATATTTAGCTACCTTTTTGAATATCGTTATACGGATTTCGAAAGGGTGGGTGAGTAACTTGTTATTATATGAAAAAGTGCATGAAGAAATAGCGAGAAGAACAACTGCACTTCAAACGATGCAACGGCAAGATGGTACGTGGCAGTTTTGCTTTGAAGGAGCACCATTAACAGATTGCCATATGATTTTTTTATTAAAATTATTAGGTAGAGATAAAGAGATAGAACCGTTTGTAAAAAGATTAGCATCACTTCAAACAAATGAAGGAACATGGAAATTGTATGAAGATGAAGTGGGTGGCAATTTATCTGCTACAATTCAATCTTATGCTGCCTTACTAGCTTCAAAAAAATATACAAAAGAAGATGCGAATATGAGGCGAGCCGAAATGTTTATTAAGGAACGTGGAGGCGTGGCGCGTGCTCATTTTATGACGAAGTTTTTATTAGCAATTCATGGAGAATATGAATACCCTTCGCTCTTTCATTTGCCAACACCGATTATGTTTCTGCAAAATGATTCACCCCTAAGTATATTTGAATTGAGTAGCTCAGCACGTATCCATTTAATTCCGATGATGGTGTGTTTAAATAAAAGATTTCGAGTAGGAAAAAAGTTACTGCCAAATTTAAATCATATCGCAGGCGGGGGCGGGAAATGGTTTCGGGAGGAGCGGTCTCCGTTGTTTCAAACGTTATTAAGTGATGTAAAACAAATCATATCGTATCCACTTTCTTTACACCATAAAGGATATGAGGAAGTCGAACGTTTTATGAAAGAGCGTATCGATGAAAATGGAACGTTATATAGTTACGCAACTGCCTCATTTTATATGATTTATGCTTTACTCGCGTTAGGACATTCTCTTCAATCATCAATGATTCAAAAAGCTATAGCAGGGATAACATCTTATATATGGAAGATGGAAAGAGGGAATCATTTGCAAAATTCTCCTTCAACTGTATGGGATACGGCTTTACTCAGCTATACGTTACAAGAGGCCCACGCTTCGAAAGATAATAAGATGATTCAACATGCAGCAGCGTATGTATTAAAAAAACAGCATACAAAAAAAGCTGATTGGAGCGTACATGCTCCGGCGCTGACTCCAGGCGGTTGGGGTTTTTCGGATGTGAATACGACAATTCCAGATGTCGATGATACAACAGCTGTGCTAAGAGCGTTGGCAAGAAGTAGAGGGAACGAAAATGTAGATAATGCTTGGAAGAAAGGGGTCAATTGGGTTAAAGGGTTACAAAATAATGATGGTGGCTGGGGAGCGTTTGAAAAAGGTGTGACGAGCAATTTATTAGCAAATTTACCAATCGAAAATGCAAGCGATATGATTACAGATCCTTCCACACCAGATATTACAGGAAGAGTGTTAGAGCTTTTCGGGACATACGCGCAAAATGAATTGCCTGAGAAACAAAAACAAAGTGCGATAAATTGGTTAATGAATGTGCAAGAGGAAAATGGATCATGGTATGGGAAATGGGGGATTTGTTATATATATGGTACGTGGGCTGTTATGACTGGTTTACGGTCACTCGGAATTCCATCTAGCAATCCATCAATGAAAAGAGCAGCTTTATGGCTGGACCATATACAGCATGAAGATGGTGGGTGGGGGGAATCGTGCCACAGTAGCGTGGAAAAAAGGTTCGTTACTTTACCATTTAGTACACCATCCCAAACAGCATGGGCGTTAGATGCTCTCATTTCTTACCATGATGAAGAAACACCAGCTATTCGAAAAGGTATTTCATATTTGCTTGCGAATCCTGATGATAATGAACACTATCCTACCGGAACAGGTTTACCAGGTGGGTTTTATATTCGTTATCATAGCTATGCATATATATATCCGCTACTTACTTTGGCACATTATATAAAAAAATATAGAAAATAAACCGAGAGGATATCTCTCGGTTTATTTTATTGGGTAGTAGGTCCCTGTTGAAAAGAATAAGGTTGTGCGTTCCTTATTTCTCTATTGACTGGCGTTTTTGACGTGCATCAGCGGCATTTGCACGTGCGTTTGCTTCTAAGTCATTGTGGTCAGCGAGTTCACGAGAGAACTCAACATCAATGCCATCAGCAGCTTTGTTTTGCTTGAAATTTTTTTTGTTCATTCGACACAATCTCCTTGTGTTTTATGCGACGTTGCAAAGTTAGTTTGACACAAATAGACTTTTTTTATACAAAGAGGAATTGGGAAGCAAAGAGCCGAAATATACAGTATAAGTAATAGAAATGGGGGATAGGGATGGAGTTTTTAAATGGGAAAACAGCTGTAGTAACAGGAGCTGCACAGGGAATTGGAAAAGAGATTGCAAGGGTTTATGCAAAACTAGGGGCTAAAGTATTAATTAGCGATGTAAATGAAGAGAAGCTACAAAAAACGACACGTGAGTTATCAGATGAAGGATATGAAGTGAAGCAGTATCGTTGTGATGTGAGTAATCAAAATGATGCGAAGTCCTTAATTGAATACGCTGTCCAAACATTTGGTACACTGCACATTTTAGTAAATAATGCAGGAATTACGCGAGATGCTATGTTACATAAAATGGAGAAACCGGAATGGGAACAAGTACTGCAAGTAAATTTAACAGGTGTTTTTTATTGTATGCAGCCAGCACTTCTTTACATGAGACAACAAGGGTATGGACGCATTATTAATATATCTTCAATTAGTAGAGAAGGAAACATAGGTCAAGCGAATTATGCGGCTACGAAGGCAGGCGTTGTAGGTTTAACGAAAACGGCAGCGAAAGAAGTTGGAAGTTTCGGCATTACGTGTAACGCGATTTGCCCAGGATTTATGGATACAGATATGACAAAAACGATACCAGATAAAGTGAAAGAAAAGATGGTTGGCGCGATTCCGGTTGGTAGAATTGGAACGCCAGAAGATATTGCGAACGCAGCGGCCTTTTTAGCATCAGAGTACGCATCCTATATTACAGGAGAAGTATTAAATGTGAGCGGGGGATTGCAAGTTTAAATGAATACATAATGAAAAGAACCTGACCGGATAGGCCAGGTTCTTTTTTCGTTAATTTAAGTTGAGCCAAACACTCTTCACTTCTGTATAGTTATTTAATGCGTAAGATCCCATTTCACGACCAAGACCAGATTGTTTAAATCCTCCGAATGGAGATGCTGCATCAAAGACGTTATAACAGTTTACCCATACTGTACCAGCACGTACTTTACTTGCAACATAATGTGCTGTTTTAACATTTTCTGTCCACACACCAGCCGCTAAGCCGAATTGTGATTTATTTGCACGTTCAATTACTTCATCAATATCGTTAAAAGGTATTGCAGAAATAACTGGACCGAAAATTTCTTCTTTTGCGATGGTCATTTCGTCATTTACGTCAGCGAATACTGTAGGAGAAACGAAGTAGCCTTGATCGAATGGATTGCCTCCTCCGCAAAGTACTTCAGCGCCTTCTTCAATCCCTTTTTCAATGTAGCCCATTACACGTTTTTGTTGTTCTTCGGAAACGAGAGGACCGATTGTTGTTTCAGGGTTAAGACCGACACCTTGATTTAGTTTTTTAGAATAGAGGACGAGATCAGCCATGACATTATCATACATTTTCTTCGGAACAAATAAGCGTGATCCAGCAGAGCATACTTGTCCTTGGTTAAACATAACACCAGAAAGTGCACCAGGAATCGCGCGAGATAAATCAGCATCTGGCAAGATGATATTTGGTGATTTACCGCCTAACTCAAGTGTAACGCGTTTTAATGATTCAGATGCTTGTCGCATAATTTGTTTACCGACTGGAGTAGAACCAGTAAATGCAATTTTATCAACGAGTGGATGATTAACGAGAGCTTGTCCAGCTGATTCACCGAATCCAGGAACGATATTAATAACACCTTTCGGGAATCCAGCTTCTTCAATTAATTCAGCTAAGTATAGAGCGGATAGTGGAGTTTGCTCTGCAGGTTTTAAAACGATTGTACATCCTGTAGCAAGCGCTGCTCCCATTTTCCACATTGCCATAAGAAGTGGGAAGTTCCAAGGAATAATTTGACCGACGACACCAACAGCCTCATGGCGTGTATAGTTAAAGTAATTACCAGAAACAGGAATTGTTTGACCAACGATTTTCGTAGCCCAGCCAGCATAATAGCGCATATGTTCAATTGCAAGTGGTATGTCTGCTGCCATTGTTTCACGGATTGGCTTTCCGTTATCTAATGTTTCGAGCTGTGCAAGCTCTTCTTTATGTTCTTCCATTAAATCAGCTAACTTGTACATAAGACGGCTTCGCTCAGCAGTGCTCATGCGAGACCAAGGACCTTCGTCGAAAGCCATGCGAGCTGCAACGACAGCTTTATGAATATCTTCTCGACCAGCCTCAGAAACGACGGCAAGTGTTTCGCCGGTTGCTGGGTTAGGTGTTTTAAATGTTTTTCCGGAAGCGCTTTCAATGAAAGATCCATTCACATATAACTTTTTTGTACCTTGAAGAAACTTTTCTACCTTTTCATGAAGATTTACAGCTAGTTGACTCATTGTATAACCCCCTTGAAAATATAATGTAAACGCAGTACGAGACGGCGTTTATTCCGAAATCAAGGATGTGGGAACTAGATGGAAAGCCTCTAATTTTAATCATAATTAACAAATACTGAAAATTCAAATTTCATTTGTGTTACAATTGTAAAAAATATGTAATGTAAGAGAAGCTTCTATATGATTATAAAAAATCCTGCTTGTTTTTGCTTTCTAGTAGGAAAAACTAGAAGAACAATGGTACAATAATACATCGTGAGAGGAGGGAGAAAATGAAGAATTATCATGATGATCCACGCTTTCGAATTGCCCATAGAGAAGCGTTAATTGGTCTTGGACTTGCTATTATCAATTTTATAATATGGTACGGATTTGCTTATGGGCTTGGTAGTAAAAATCCAAGTGAATATACATATGTATTCGGTTTTCCAGCATGGTTTTTTTATAGCTGTATCGTTGGATTTATCGTTATGGTTATTTTACTTAGTTTAGTTGTTCGTTTTGTATTTCAAGATATTTCACTCGATGAGGAAGAAAAAAGTGAGGAATAATAGATGAATTGGTATGTAATCATTCCAATGATAATTTCGTTTATCGTTGTATTTTTAATTGGTGTATATGCTTCAAGACGCGTACAAGCGACTGCTAATAATAAATTTTTACAAGAATATTTTCTTGGTGGGCGTGAACTTGGCGGTTTATTATTAGCGATGACAATGATTGCTACGTACGGTAGTGCTAGTAGCTTTATTGGTGGTCCAGGTATTGCGTACAATATGGGCCTCGGATGGGTATTATTATCTGCGATTCAAGTTGTAACAGGGTATATCGTTTTAACGGTTATCGGTAAAAAGTTTGCAATTATCGCTAGGAAGATGGAAGCCATTACTCTTATCGATTATTTAAAGGGAAGATACAATAATAAAGCAGTTGTTATACTTTCTGCGTTATGTATTATTATCTTCTTATTTTCAGCAACAGTAGCTCAATGGGTCGGTGGTGGCCGATTAATTGAATCACTAACGGGTCTATCTTATACAACAGCACTATTTTTATTTACTTTTTCTGTACTTGTGTACGTATTAATTGGTGGATTTCGTGCAGTTGCTTTATCAGATACGTTATTAGGAATCATTATGTTAGTTGGAACGACAATCATTTTAATTGCTACTGTCATTGCTGGTGGTGGAATTGAAAAGATTATGCAGGAGCTTATTCAAATCAATCCAAATTTAA
The DNA here is from genome assembly GCF_016483705.1 of Bacillus cereus group sp. N6. Classification (NCBI taxonomy): domain Bacteria; kingdom Bacillati; phylum Bacillota; class Bacilli; order Caryophanales; family Bacillaceae; genus Bacillus; species Bacillus cereus group sp. N6. Next base: position 195,356 of record NZ_JAEHBI010000002.1, on the reverse strand, counting down.
TTACACCATTCGGAGCGGATGGTAGTTTAACGAAATCATATGTGACATCATTTTGGATTTTAATTGGAATTGGTGTTGTTGGGTTACCGCAAATTAGCGTGCGTGCCATGTCTTATAAAAATTCAAAAGCTATGCACCAAGCGTTAATAATTGGAACGGTTGTTGTAGGTACAATTATGATTGGTATGCATTTAACAGGTGTATTTGCGCGAGTCGTACTTCCGGGTATAACGGTACCGGATAAAGTCATGCCGCTACTCGCGATGGAAGTGTTGCCACCTTGGCTAGCTGGAGTTTTCTTAGCTGCGCCAATGGCAGCAATTATGTCTACAGTAAACTCGTTATTGTTACTTGTAAGTTCATCAATTATTAAAGACATATACGTAAATTACATAAATAAAGATGCAGCAGACAGTACGATTAGAAAAGGAAGTTTGTGGATTACTGGTATCGTAGGGCTGCTCGTTTATGCAGCAGCAATTAAACCACCAGATTTTTTAATATGGTTAAATTTATTTTCTTTCGGTGGGTTAGAAGCAGCATTCATTTGGCCAATCGTATTAGGGTTATATTGGAGAAAAGGAAATGCAACAGGAGCGCTTGCCTCTATTTTAGTTGGGGTAGGCTCATATATGTGTATTCATCTTTTCTATCCAAATCCGTTCGGTATACATACAGTTGTCTTCCCAATTTGTTTTGCGTTTATAGCTTATATCATTGGAAGTATGAGTGCTGTGAAGAAAAACAGTATAGGTTAGAGGAAGAACGTAGTCCTTATAGAGGACTACGTTTTTTTGTGTGAATTTATTCTTTTTTATTCTGTATATGTAAGGTTATTCATAAATTAATAACAATTGAGGGGATGGAGTTGAGGTCGATGAAAAAAGTATTATTTTTGGGAGACCCAGGAATTGATGACTCTTTAGCCATCATGTACGGAATTATGCATCCTGATATTGATATTGTTGGTGTTGTAACCGGATATGGAAATGTAACACAAGAAAAGGCGACAAGTAATGCAGCATATTTGCTACAAATGGCAGGGCGGGAAGATATACCTGTTATTAATGGTGCGAAAATTCCTTTATCCGGAGATGTTACAACGTATTATCCAGAAATTCATGGGGCAGACGGTTTAGGGCCAATTAAACCTCCAAAAGCTTTTTCACCAAATATAAAACCTTTTTGTGCTTTTTTTGATATTCTTGAAAAATATAAAGGAGAATTAATCATTGTCGATGCAGGCAGGTCAACGACACTAGCGACAGCATTTATTTTAGAAAAGCCGATGATGAAGTATGTGAAAGAATATTATATAATGGGTGGTTCTTTCTTAATGCCTGGAAATGTTACACCAGTTGCAGAGGCGAATTTTCATGGTGATCCGATTGCGTCACAATTAGTTATGCAAAACGCCAAGAATGTGACATTAGTGCCACTTAACGTTACATCTGAAGCAATTATTACGCCAGAGATGGTGAATTACATTACGAAACATTCTAAAACGAATTTTAATAAATTAATTGAACCGATTTTTACGTATTATTATAAAGCTTATAGAAAGCTAAATCCGAAAATAAAAGGAAGTCCAGTGCATGACGTTGTCACAATGATGGTTGCGGCAAATCCGTCTATTTTGGACTATGTATACCGCCGTGTCGATGTAGATACAGTAGGGATTGCAAAAGGAGAAAGTATTGCTGATTTTCGTCCTCAACCTGATGCAAAATCCTTAAAGAATTGGGTGCGAATTGGTTGGTCATTACATTATAAAAAATTTCTCGAAGACTTCGTGAAAATTATGACGTAGACATAATAGGAGAATACAAGTTAAAATAATGGAGATGATTACTAAAATAATCATCTCCATTATTTTGTTTGAAAGAGATAGATAGAGAAGAGTTATACAATAGGAGAGGAATTTTACTTGAAAAAAACTATAGTATGCGCAGTGATTGTGGGTATTTTCGTTTTGCTAATATCGGGTAATTTTTTAGTGAAAAAAGTGTGGAGTTCAAATAATGATGATGCACAGTATATCGCATCCTTTATTGAAGAACATAAAGATGAAAAAAATAGTGCCCTTCTCGTGAAGAGAAATGATAAAGTTGTTTATTCTGTAAATCCAAATGTTGTATTGCCAGTTGCTAGTACGATGAAGTTAATTGTGGCGCTTGAATATACGAAACAAGTTACGGAAGGGAAAATTGATCCGTCTAGTTTCGTTTCCATTAATGATATAAATCGTTATTATGTGCCGAATACAGATGGCGGTGCACAAGATAGATGGCAAAGGTATTTGCAAAAGACAGAAAAGATAACAGAAGGGGCAGTTTCTTTAGAAGAAGTGGCAAAAGGAATGGTTAAGTTTAGTTCGAATGCGAATGCTGAATATTTGATGGAAGTGTTAGGATTAGATAATATTAATCGTAATTTACAAAGTTTATCGCTTCCAGCACATCAGCCGCTATTTCCGATTGTTTCATCTTTATACATCCCTGGATATTTGCATAAAGAATTACATGTTCCGAAATATAAAATAGAGAAAAAGTTAAAAGAGATGTCTCAAGAGCAATATCGTGAATATGCGATGATTATACATGAACGCTTAAAGAAGAAGGGGCCATTATTACAGAAGGAAATTCCTCTTTATTTAGAGGAACGTTACGATAAAATTTGGTCAGATCGATTACCAGCAGCTTCTGCAAACGATTATATGGTACTGCTTCAAAAGGCAAATCATAAAGGTGGCCTAACAGAAGCCGAAGAAAAAGTGTGGGCGAATATCGTTGAAACAGATATGAGTGCTAAAAAATATCGTAAAACATTTAGACATGCAGGGCAAAAAAATGGCTATACGCCATGGACAGTTACAAAAGCAGTTTATGCGATGGATAAACGCGGGAATTGTACAGAAATAGTGTTTTTAGCAAATAATTTAAATGAGGACGACAGTGCAGAAATACGGAAACATTTAGCGAACTTACATTTCCAAGTGCTGCAAAGTGATAAGTATGATGCGACTTTTATTAAGTAAACTCGGTGCAGAGAGCACCGAGTTTATTTTTATCCCGCTTTAATGGGCAGTAAGACCCCCACCTCAAAATTCAGCGAAAGCAAAGAAGTTAGGTGGGGGATCAACTGCCCCTAAAAGTCCGATTGGTTCAACTAATAATCAGTGGGGGATGAAGAAAACCCCCACTGATTAAAGTTTCACTTTATGTACAAGCACTTTTTTCCTATCTCTGGGTATGATGGGTAGTAATACTTAGGTGAGAGGGGAAAAGGTGATGAAACAAAGTAAAGAAGAGTTTATAAAGAGTGAAGGCGCTGATTTCCCTGGAAAAACATATGTAGATTGCGTATTACAACATGTATTTCATTTTCAGCGAAATTACTTATTGAAAGATATGTTTCAAGTGCATAAAGCGCATATCACGATGCTGACTGAAGAAAATTTAATGAAAAAGGAAGAAGCTAAAGTTATACTACACGCATTAAAAAAGGTAGAGGGAATTCCAGAAGAGCAATTGCTCTATACAGAGCGGCATGAAGATCTCTTTTTTTTAGTGGAACATTTAATTTCTCAAGAAGCGAAAAGCGATTTTGTAAGTAATATGCATATTGGTAGAAGTAGAAATGATATGGGTGTAACGATGTATCGCATGAGTTTAAGAAGATATGTATTACGATTAATGGAACATCATTTATTATTGCAAGAAAGTATATTGCAACTTGCCGATGATCATAAGGAAACGATTATGCCAGCTTATACACATACACAACCAGCACAGCCCACAACATTTGGTCATTATACGTTAGCGATTTATGATACGATGCAAAGAGATTTAGAACGAATGAAACGAACGTACAAACTTTTAAACCAATCTCCAATGGGAGCTGCCGCTCTTTCTACAACAAGTTTCCCAATTAAACGAGAGCGAGTTGCCAATTTACTTGGGTTTACAAATGTAATTGAGAACTCATATGATGCTGTTGCTGGAGCGGATTATTTATTAGAAGTTAGCTCGTTACTTATGGTAATTATGACGAATACGAGTAGATGGATCCATGATTTCTTACTATTAGCGACGAAAGAATATGATGGTATTACTGTCGCAAAGCCATATGTACAAATAAGTAGCATTATGCCGCAAAAGCGAAATCCAGTTTCCATTGAACACGCCCGTGCGATTACGAGTAGTGCTTTAGGAGAAGCATTTACAGTATTTCAAATGATTCATAATACTCCATTTGGTGATATTGTCGATACGGAAGATGACCTGCAGCCGTATTTATATAAAGGGATTGAAAAGACCATTCGTGTTTTTTGTATTATGAATGCAGTTATTCGAACGATGAAAGTAGAAGAAGAAACGTTGAAGAGTCGTTCTTATAAACATGCAATTACGATAACTGATTTCGCAGATGTTTTAACAAAAAACTATAGCATTCCATTTCGGCATGCGCATCATGCAGCGAGTGTTATTGCGAATATGTCATTGGAGCAAAAAAAAGAGCTGCATGAATTACATGTAAAAGATGTAAATATATACTTACAAGAAAAATTTAAAATAAAATTATTAGAAAAAGAGTGGGAAGAAATTGTATCACCAGAAGCTTTTATACAAAAAAGAAATGTATACGGTGGACCGAGTAAAAAAGAAATGGAGCGCATGATTAACAATCGAAAAGAGTCATTTCAAAAAGAAGAAGAGGTATTTGAAAAGGAAAAACAGAGAATTTTACAAGCGGAAAATGATTTAAATACGTTAGTTTCGAATATTATTGAATCGTAAAAGAGGAATTTAATGAATTAATCGCCAATACTTAATGAAACTATAAATAGAGAGAAGAGATTGTCGATGATTCAATTACATGTATATGAAGAGATTCTTACTTTTAAAAAAGAGGTTACACCATTTTTAGAAAAGAATGAGCAGGAAAATAATCTCATATTAGGTGTATTACAAATGGTTCAACAACCGATATTTATGGGAGTAGCAAAACAAAGAGAAGAAATTAAAGTTGTATTTCTTCAAACAGAAGAGAAGAAACAAATCATTGTTGCTACGTCTGAAATGATGGAAGAGGAAATTGTGGAACTTGCAAAAAGATTAGCAGAAGTATATCCAAATGTTCCTGGATTGATTGGTAATAAGAAAATGGTACAGAGATTAGCGGAAGAGATTGCAGTGTTAGAAAATAAGAAAACTACTGTTGCAATGGAGCAAGGTATATATGAATTAAAACAAGTGAAGAAAAAGTGGAACGGAGATGGAGTATTTCGAGAAGTAAGTAGTGATGAGCTACCATTAATAGAACAGTGGATATATCAATTTTGCGAAGATGTGAATTTGCCTACTACGAAAGAAGAAGCGACCCAAACCGCTCATACATTAATTACGAACCGTCGTCTATTTGGTTTAGAAGTAGATGGGAAGCTTGTATCTGTGGCTGCAAAAACGAGACCGACTACAAACAATATAACAGTTAATTTCGTATATACGCCGAAAGAAGAACGGAAAAAAGGATATGCATCTAGTTGTGTCGGTGCACTTAGTCAACGTATGTTAGATGAAGGGTATAAGACGACTACGTTATATACTGATCTAGCGAATCCTACGTCTAATAAAATTTATCAAGAAATTGGTTATGAACAAATTGCGGAGTCTATACTTATATTTTTAGAGAAATAAAATGAAAAGGCACGCTATTAGAGCATGCCTTTTTGTTATTCATCAATTCGAATGACTTCACCTTGCGGGAAATTCTCAGTTTCTAGTAAGTTACGAATTGCTTTCGCAACGTATTCAGGTGACAATAGTTTTCCCTCTTCTTTTAGTGCGATGAAGCGGTCTAAATTTATGAAATCTTCTTTATTTGTTTCACGAATTTGTGCTTGCATACTTGTGTCAACAACACCAGGTGCAAAAGAGACCATTTTTACTGGATATTCTTTTTCTGCTTCTTCGGTTGCTACGCACTGTGTAAACATATTTACACCAGCTTTCGTCGTGCAATAAGCGCCCCATCCGAAATAAGGATTTTTCCCTGCACCAGATGAAATGTTTATAACACGTTTATCTACTTTCCAGTCTTTCGTATGTTTCATGAAAGTGGAGGTAAGGATCATCGGTGCAAGTAAATTAATTTGAACATTCGTAATGAGTAGTTCGCTTTCAGCTTTTTCTATTGGTCTCATTGGTGCGAGTGTACCAGCGTTATTAATTAAATGAATAGATGATACAGTGTCTTCTTGAATGGATGAAATGATTTCGTTAAAGTTCGTTTCTAAATTATGTACATCTTGAAGATCTAAGGAGTGGAAAACACAATTGCTGTTATATTGCTGTGCAAGTTTCGTAAGCTCTTTATTTTCTCTTCTAGAAATAGAGATGATACTCGTGTTTTCTTCTAACAATTGTGCGGCAATTGCCTCACCTAAACCTTGTGAAGTTCCTGTTACGATAACATAGCGCATAGTGTAGTAAGCTCCTCTCGTATGTGCGGAATTTTGTTGGACAAAGTACATTGCATAGTTTGTCTACATTTTATAGTATAGAGCACTTTTTACTATAATTGAAATGAGATGATTGTGTGCCTTTTATAAATCGTTTTACAACAACAGTACCTGGTGCCGTCACGTTCACTGGGAATACGTTAGGGCTTAGCCCTACATCACCTGCACCAGGTAATATTTTTGGTACACTTGCTGTGTTTACGACAGTAAATACAGCGCTACAAGTACCAGGATTCCCGGTAGGGACAACAGATGAATGGCAATTGAATTCTTCAAGTGCAATTTTAAATCTTCCAGCGGGAAGTAGTGTGTTATATGCAGAATTAGTTTGGGCTGGTACTTTCCGGACTGATACGGAAGATGTTTTACCGTTTTTAAATGATAATATTACATTTACAACACCGGCTGGGACTTTTTCTGTTACGCCAGATCCTGCTACTGCGCAGCAAGGTTCAGTAGGGAATCAGTTTTATTATGCGCGCTCTGCCAATGTAACGAATCTTGTTAGTGCGGGTGGGGCAGGCACATATACAACCGGGGCTGTGCCAGCTGCAAGAACTTCATCTGATCCAACTATTAGTCGTTCGGCTGGATGGACGCTTGAGGTTGTGTATCAAAATGCTAGTTTGCCACTTCGGAATTTATCAGTTTATGCAGGTCAAGAAATTATCGATGCTTCATCACCACCAGTGGATGCTACTATTTCAGGATTTGCTACTCCAGCCACAGGAGCTGTAACAGGACGGGTGCTCGTAACTGCTCAAGAAGGTGATTCTAACATTGTTGGAGATCAACTTCGTTTTGGACCGAATGCAAATACTACAGTTGCATTATCCGGCCCGAGAAACCCCGCAAATAATTTTTTTCAGTCACAAATTTGTAACGATATTGGAGAGTTAGATACAACTGGAACGTTTGGAGATTTGAATCAGCCTTTAGGGATAGCTTTAGCCGTCCGAAGACAAGGGTGGGATATTACAAATGTAAATGCCTCTGCATCATTAGTAAATAATCAAACGTCAGCAACGGTTCGATTCGTTACTAATGGAGATGGATATGCTGCAGCTGGTTTTGGGGTTCAAATTGATGCAACGGGGCCAATTATTAATCCTGTTAAATCGGTCAATAGAACAGTTGCAGGAGTTGGAGATATTCTTACCTACACAATTACAGTTCCTAATACAGGTACGGGAAGTGCAGAAAATGTTATATTACAAGATAGTATTCCGAACGGAACGACGTTTGTTACAGGTAGTGTAACGGTAGGTGGAGTAACACAGCCGAATGCGAACCCTGCTAATGGAATTAATTTAGGCACAATCCCAACTAACGCGCAAAGAGTTGTTACATTTCAAGTGCGAATAACATCGTTTCCGAACCCAAATCCTATTCCGAATCGCGCAATGGTGTCATATCAATTCCGTCCTTTCGTCGGTAGTCCACCAATTACAAGTATGTCTTCTTCAAATTCAGTACAAACGACAGTGAATCAAGCAACTATAAGTATGCAAAAATCTGTAGATTTACAGACAGCAACCCTTAATGATGTATTAACATACACAGTTAATGTGACGAATAATGGAAATGTCACTGCAAATAATGTTGTTTTTGTTGATAGTATCCCTGGTGGCACAACATTTGTTCCAAATAGTGTCACGGTAAATGGGGTAGCACGTCCAGGAGCAAATCCAGCAAGTAGTATTAATCTAGGAAGTATTAATGCTTCGCAAACGACGGTAGTGCGTTTTCAAGTTCGAGTAACATCTAATCCGCTTGTAAATCCAATTCCAAATCGTGCGAGTGTAACATTTAACTTTACTCCAGTACCTGGTCAACAACCAATTTCAGGACAGGCGACAAGTAACACTGTATTTACTACAATTAATGTAGCTGATATAAGAACGAGAAAAGCAGTGGATAGAGCTTTTGCGACAGTGAATGACGTTCTTACGTACACTATTACAATTGAGAATGCCGGAAATGTACTTGCGACAAATGTTATTTTTCAAGATCCAATTCCAATTGGAACAACTTTTATCGCAAATAGTGTGACTGTAGATGGGGTTTCACAACCAGGAGCAAATCCTTCGACTGGGTTTGCGGTAGCAAATATTTCTCCAGGTGGAAGTAGGACAGTGCGTTTTCAAGTCCGAGTGACATCTATGCCATCAGGAGGTACGATTGCGAATCGTGGAAATGTATCTGCTAATTTCGTCGTTATTCCGAATCAACCACCAGTGACGATTAATAGACAAACGAATACAGTTGTGACACAAGTTAATACAGGCGGTTTAAATGTAATAAAAGAAGTGAATACAACGCAAGCGGCAGTAGGGGATACTTTAACATACACAATTGCCGTTCAAAATACAGGAAACGTTCCGTTAACAAATGTATTTTTCCAAGACATTATCTCTTCAGCGGTTTCTTTCGTTGCAAATTCTGTAACCGTTAATGGAGTATCGCAAAGTGGTTTGAATCCGAATACAGGATTCTCTCTTCCGAATATTCCTGCGGCTCAAACAGTTGTAGTCACATTTGACGTATTAATTGTACAGGATCCAGAAAATGAAGATATTTTAAATCAAGCAAATGTAACAGCGAGTTTTCAAGTGAACCCGAGTGAACCACCAGTAACAATCAATGTTCCGAGTAACATTGTGAATACAACAGTACAATCAGGGAACTTTGAAGTTGTGAAATCAGTGAATACGAATGTTGCAACGGTAGGGGATGTTTTAGTATATACAATTGAAATCATAAATGCAGGTAGTGTACCAGCTACAAATGTATTTTTTCAAGATTCAATTCCACAAGGGACATTATTTATTGAAAACAGTGTAGTTGTTAATGGTGTTTTACAAGAAGGGGCAGATCCAGAACTTGGATTCTTATTAAATAATTTGCCTACTGGCGCGAGTGTAATTGTTACGTTTGAAGTATTAATTGATGAAATTCCTCAAGGAAATAATGTTGTAAATAATGCGAATGTAACTGGAGATTTTCTTGTAAATCCAACAGAGCCACCAATTACTGTAACGGTGCCAAGTAATACTGTTAATACAGTGGTGAATTCTTCAGGGCTAAATGTAATAAAAAGTGTAAGTGCTACTGAAGCAGGTGTAGGAGATACGCTAACGTATACAATTCGTATACAAAATAGTGGAACAGTAGCAGCGACAAATGTATCATTCGTTGATCCAATTCCATCTGGAACAACGTTTGTAGCAAATAGTGTAACGATAAATGGAACGCCTCAACCAGGTTTAAGCCCAATAATTGGATTTCCACTTGCTAACATTCCGGTAGGAGGGATGGTAACAGTTACTTTTCAAGTGACGATTACGAGTGTACCACCAAATAGAGTTCTTCCGAATAATGCGAATGTAACTGCTGATTTCCAAGTAAGTCCTCTCCAGCCACCAGTTACAATTGTAACGATTAGTAACATTGTTGTGACACGAGTGAATGTAGGATCACTTAATGTAATGAAGAGTGTAAATACACCACAAGCAGGAGTAGGAGATACGTTAACGTATACGATTCTTATTCAAAATACAGGAACTGTTCCTGCAACGAATATTATTTTTCAAGATCCAATTCCGTCTGGTACTGCGTTTGTAGCAAATAGTGTGACGATAAATGGAGTTGTTCAGCAAGGCGCGAATCCTATGGTAGGTTTCCCAGTACCAAATATTCCGGTCGGGCAAACATCTACGATTACGTTTCAAGTTACAGTGACGAGTGTTCCGAGCGGTGGAAATATAAGAAACCAATCGAACGTTACTGCAAGTTTTCTTATAAATCCAGCAAACCCTCCAATAACGACTGTTACGAATAGTAATTTCGTTGTGACGCAAGTAAACACTGCTCGATTAAATATACAAAAATCTTCATCTGTACAACAAGCTGCACTTGGAGAGACTTACACGTATTCTGTAGTCATTCGAAATAACGGCACAGTAACAGCAACGAATGTTTCCTTCATTGATTCAATTGCTCCAGAAACAACATTTGTAGCAAATAGCGTAACGATAAATGGAACGCCTCAACCTGGATTTGATCCAAATATAGGTTTTACGCTTCCTAATATTGCTGCTGGAACATCATTGACTGTAACGTTCCAAGTAACAGTAGTTGCGCCATCCACGCGCGGAGCCGTATTAAACACGGCATCTGCAACAGCTACTTTTTTATTAAATCCTTTACAGCCCCCTGTAACAACAACCAATTCAAGTAATACGACAGTAGTTACGATACCGTTACCTCCTCCTGGTGAAGTAACAGCAACAAAAACAGTTGATGTTGCTGCTGGAGCGGTTGGGGATGTATTAACGTATACTGTGCTAATTTCAAACGTAGGAATTATACCAGTTACAGATGTGTTCTTTCAAGATGTCATACCAGAAGGAACGATATTTGTAGCAAATAGTGTAACGATAGGTGGGGCGCAGCAACTTGGCTTAAATCCAGAAACAGGATTTCCAGTTAGTCCGTTATTAAATGCAGGTGCAAATATTGCTGTGACGTTCCAAGTGACGATTACGGAGATTCCAGATAATGAAGTCATATTAAATGATGCAGATGTTACATTTACTTCACAACCAAATCCGCAGGAACCACCAATTACGGAAACGATATTAACGAATTTAGTCGTTACGACAATTAATATAGCGTCTATATTTCCATTAAAACTAGTCGATAAAGAGGTAGCGACGGTTGGAGAAATATTAACGTATGATGTATTAATCTTTAATTTCGGTACAGTGGCAGCAACGAATGTTAAATTTATAGATACAACTTCCGCCGGTGTAGCATTTGTACCGGGAAGTGTGAGCATAAATGGGGTGCCGGCACCAGGATTAGATCCTTTCATTGGCTTTACAGTTCCAGATATCCCTGTAGATGATTTTGTACTTGTCACATATCAGGAAGTGGTTACGAGCATACCTGAGGGGGGAACGATTGTTAACTTTGTAGACGTTACAGCTACATTTGCTGTAAGTGAAACAGAGCCGCCTATTACAGAAACAACAACAAGTAATACGACATTAACAGAAATTAATGAACCCGGTTTAAATGTTTTAAAATCAGTAAGTCAGCCGGTTGTTGCAGTAGGTGATACAATCACATATACAACAATAGTTCAAAATACAGGTACAGTGGTAGCGACAAATGTTCAATATAGTGATGTATTACCGTCCTCGATCACATTTATACCAGATAGTGTAACGATAGATGGTGTGCTACAACCTGGATTCAATCCTAATAATGGATTCCCGCTTCCAGATATAAGCCCAGGTGAAAGTGTAGAAGTTACGTTCCAAGTAACAGTTGTCAGTGTTCCATCAAACGGAACAATTGCTAATACTGCAAATATTACGGGAAGCTTTATATTAGTACCAGGAGAACCACCAGTTGTAGTAAACCAACCGAGCAATACAACACTTACAACTGTAAATAGAGGACGATTTAATGTTATTAAACAAGTAAATAGGGCTGCTACTCTCGTTGGAGATGTATTAACGTATACAGTTCAAATAACGAATACAGGAACAGTAACAGCTAATGATGTTCAGTTTATTGATACGATTTCAGCAGGAGCGTCATTTGTACCAAGTAGTGTAACGATAAATGGAGCCCCGCAACCAAACTTAAATCCGATTACTGGCTTTGGAGTTGGAGATATACCAGTTGGAGAAACAGTTATCGTGACGTTTCAAGCGACAGTTACAAACATCCCGTCATCAGGAACCATTACGAACGTTGCAAATATAACAGGAAGCTTTACTTTAGTACCAGGAGAGCCGCCGGTTGTAGTAACTGAACCGAGTAATACGACAATAACAAGGGTAAATAGAGGGAGATTTAATGTTATAAAAACCGTAAATAAGCAAGCAACACAATTAGGGGATACGTTAACTTATAGTGTGCAAGTTACAAATACGGGAACGGTATTAGCGACGAATGTTCAGTTTATCGATGTTCCGTCACCTAGTTTAGAATTCATTCCTGGAAGTGTACAAATAAATGGAATTTCGCAAGTAGGTTTAGATCCATTTGTAGGCTTTTCATTACCAGATCTTGCAGTAGGGGACAGTATATTAATTACATTTGAAGTAAATGTAATCGCAATTCCGCCTTCTAGTAGCATTATGAATACAGCGAGAGTAACTGGTGATTTCGAATTGATTCCAGGAGAACCACCGTTTACAATTACGAACTCAAGTAATACGACAGTCACACCAGTAAATCGAGGTAGTTTAGATATGCTGAAAGAAGTAGATCATCCGATTGTTGGAGTGGGAGAAACGGTAACGTATACTGTTCGTATATTAAATACTGGTACGGCTGATGCGATGAATGTTCAATTTATAGACGTGTTATCTCAGGAAGCTGAGTTTGTTCCAAATAGTGTAACGATAAATGGAGTTCCGCAACCAGGGTTAAATCCACAGGCTGGATTTACGATACCAGACATCCCAGTGGGTGAGACGGCACTTGTAACATATGAAGCTACGATTACAAGTTTTCCAGATGGTGGTACAGTAGTGAACCTTGCTGGGGCGTTAGCAGAATATATTTTAGTACCAGGAGAACCGCCAGTTACAGTGATGGATACGAGCAATACAGTTATAGTGACGGTAAATACGGCAATCTTATTTGTTGCAAAAGGAGCGGATTTTGAAGTAGCGATGGTAGGAGATGTTGTCACTTACGGAATTGCTGTTATAAATGATAGTACAGTTCCTGTGACGAATATTGTTTTAACAGATATCATTGATCCGAATACGTTATTTATAAATGGCTCGGTAACGGTAAATGATGTACCTTTTCCATTTGCCAACCCGAATACAGGTATTCCGTTAGGTGATTTTCAGCCAAATGATGCAGCAATTATTAATTTCCAAGTTGTAATAACAGGAGGGCAAATAAATAACTTAGTTACAAATACAGCTACGGCGAGTGGGCTTGCAATTGTGAATCCAAATGAACCGCCTGTAGTAGTTGAAGGCGATAGCAATACAGTTGTTATCCCGTTTATTCCTCAAAATGTCTCAACGACTGTTGTAAAAGTGGCAGACCATCAAACAGCAACAATAGGAGATGTTATTACGTTTACGACAGTTATTACAAATACGGGAGATACAGCGATACAAAATATTCGTTTTCAAGATATGTTAGATAGTAGTGTTCAATTTGTCCTTGGAAGTGTAACGGTTGATAATACGCCAGTGCCAAATGTAAACCCAATATCAGGATTTCTTATAGGAAGTTTAAATCCAGGTGAAGCACGCACAGTCTCGTTCCAAGTAGTAGTTCAGAGCGCGCCAAGTGGTTCAGGAAATTATATAAATCAAGCGAGTATTCGCTTCGAACATCAAGTAGGTACAGTGTTACCGCCTGTTACACAAATAATAGAAAGTAATATTGTGGTCATACCGTTCGTCCCAACGATCGAACAAATTTGTGAAACAAACTTTAATTGCTTAGATAAAATTCCATTTCAATGTTCTCCGTGTAATCATTTGCACGAACATAAGAAATAAAAACAAAAAGAGCATCCTGAAAGAATAGGATGCTCTTTTTGTATTAATCACATAGATTCATTTTCCGGTGAGGTAAAAAACTCGTTGATTTTGTTGGAAAGTAGAAATGGAATGGCTCCTTTTATAACAGAAATATCCCAATCCCACCATGCGAGTTTTTCTAGCTTGTCAATCGTTTCTTGCGGGAAACGATATCGAACAAATTTTGCAGGATTACCAGCTACAATTGCATATGGAGGTACGTCTTTTGTAACAACACTCTTTGCCCCAATAATGGCTCCGTTACCAATTGTAACACCAGATAAAATGCAGGATTGATAACCAATCCATACATCGTTGCCGACTACGATGTCACCTTTTGAAGAAGGATGACCAGTAATATGTGCTCCTTCATTAAAAAATGCATTAAATGGGTATGTCGTTATCCAGTCTGCGCGATGTTCACCGCCAAGTATAAAAACGACTTCTTCTCCTAATGAACAAAACTTACCTATTTTTAATTTTGTTTCATCATTCCAAGAAAAAATGGTTGGACCTACTTTACTATAAGTATAATCACCAATATCATATTTATTATATTCAGGTTTTTGATTTAAAAATAACATAACAAATTTAGCATCCTCTCTAGAGCAAGTAATGGATATGGAACATTATATGCAACTTGGAATAAGTCGAACTGTGTTGTATGAATTGGTAATGCACAAAAATAGTAGTAGGCGTAATGCATAAAAAAGGAGTGGAATGAATGATATACGAAATGGGATTATATAATAAACATTTTCAATCAATTCAATTAGGAAAAAAAGTATATGAAGTACGTTTATACGATGCAAAACGTCAACTTATAAAACAAGGCGATCATATTGTATTTACGCACCTTACGACAGAGGAAACGATGACTGCCAAAGTAACGGAAATAAAACGATACGAAAGCTTTAAAGCGATGTACGAACAAATTGATCACAAATTATTGGATTGTGAAAATGATAGTTTAGAGGAAATGCTAGAAAGTACATACAAAATATATACGAAAGAACAAGAAGAAAAGTGGGGAACAGTTGCGATTCGTATTGAGGTAATAAAATGATAAGAAATCGCGGCGCGGCTATCATTGTGCAGGAAGGGAAAATCGTACTTATAAAACGTATCCGAGAAGGAGAAATATATTATGTTTTTCCGGGAGGAGGAATTGAAGAAGGAGAAACACCTGAAGAGGCAACGAAGCGAGAGGCTTATGAAGAGTTAGGGGTACATATAAAAGTGGAGCATCTCATTGCAAAGGTGGAGTATAAGGGAACGGAGTATTATTTTAATGCCCATATTGTAGGTGGAGTTTTCGGAAGTGGTAAAGCTGAAGAATTCGAAATGAAAGATAGAGGGAGTTATATTCCATTATGGTTGCCGATACACGAGTTGGAGAAAGTGAATATAAAACCGTATGAAGTGGTCGGAAGTATATGTAATCATTATAAAAAGTAAGGTCTGACAACATACAAAAAAAACCATTGACATAGCCTTCTGATTTAAGTATTGTATTCGAGTATGTTTATAATCAGGAGGTTTATATGAGCAATCAAACAACTACACATCATGTGAAAATGACAACAGCAGATCCATCTGGAATTGGTCTATTTGGATTAGCGATGGTAACACTTGTAGCATCATCTCAAAAGTTAGGCTTAACAGATGGCGTTTCACTTGTATTACCGTGGGCAATCTTTTTAGGAGGATTTGCACAAATCTTTGCGTGCATTCACGATGCAAAGCATAACAATACGTTCGGTACAACAGCATTCGGTGCATACGGCCTATTTTGGTTAGGTGTTGGAATGACTTGGTTAATTCAACTTGGAGTATTTGGCGAAAAATTAGCACAAGCTGCAGATTCAAAACAGCTGGGTGTAGCCTTTATTGGATATTTGATTTTCACAATCTTTATGACAATTGGTGCAATGGAAACACATAAAGTATTATTTATGATTTTCGTCCTTATTGATTTCTTATTTATTGGTCTTTCATTAAGTACTTTAGGTGTTATGCCACATGCAATGCATAATTTAGCAGCGTATTCTGAACTATGTATTTCATTATTATCTTTCTATGGTTCAGCAGCAGCAGTGTTAAATACACACTTCGGTAAAGTTGTATTACCAGTTGGAAAGCCGTTTGGTATTTTTAAAAAGTAATAAAAAAGCACAGGTGATTGTATAGTCATCTGTGCTTTTTTATATGGAATAAATAAAAATGAAAAATATAATTGAAATTGATTCTCATTATTAATATAATGAGAACGAGAATCATTTATTGTAAGAGGGGGATGCCGAAGTGGCAAAAATTTTAATAGCTTATGCAAGTATGTCAGGAAATACAGAGAGTATTGCTGATTTAATAAAAGTTAGTTTAGATGCTTTTGATCATGAAGTAGTATTGCAAGAAATGGAAGGCATGGATGCTGAAGAATTATTAGCCTATGATGGAATCATTTTAGGATCTTATACGTGGGGCGATGGTGAATTACCGTTTGAGGCGGAAGATTTCCATGAGGACTTAGAAAATATAGATTTATCAGGAAAGAAAGTAGCGGTATTCGGATCAGGTGATACGGCGTATGAACTATTTTGTGAAGCGGTAACGATATTTGAAGAAAGACTTGTAGAACGTGGTGCAGAGCTTGTACAAGAAGGATTGAAAATCGAACTAGCTCCAGAAGATGAAGAGGATGTTGAAAAATGCAGTAATTTTGCAATTGCATTTGCTGAGAAGTTCTAAGAATGGGAGTGTCAACGTGGAGACAATGTTAAGTGCGACCGCTATTACAAAGTTAAGAGATGGAAAACTTATGTTAGCTACTACATATAATGGCTTATTTATTGAACGAGACGGAGAATGGAAACAAATATTAAAAGGTTTTCAAAAACGAATTAGGGATTTACATAGCGAAGATAATGTAGTGTATGGTGTAGGTGACGAAGGGATTTTTATTCGTAGTATGAATGGTGGAGAGAACTGGACGGTTCAGCGTTTTCCAACAAAAGCAACGAGTTGGAATGTGTGTAGTAATGTACAAGGAACAGTCATTGCTCATGGAGATAAAACGTTGTATCGTTCTAATGATTTTGGTTCGACATGGGAAACCATTCATCCATTTCTTGAGTATGGTGGCGGGGCACCATCTATTCGATCGTTATTTTTATATAAACATTACTTATTTATCGGTACGAAAATACATGCTAAATATGGTGGGGTTTGGCTCTTTAATTTGGAGACACGTAAATTAAAGAGGATTAAAATCGTGATGAATCAGATGATCTCAGCGTTGACTGTACACAATTCTTATATAGTAGCAGCGAGTGGATCGTGCAAGGGGATTAGCGGGAATATTTCTTTTTGTAAAATAGATGAAAGTATTGAGAGTGAAAAAACATATTGGCACACATGTCAAAGTGAGCAGAAAGCAAGTAGCTATTTAGCCTTGAGTTTAGATCAACATGTGCTATATACAACGTCAACGCAAAATAAAGCGGGGATTAGTACGGTTTGTCGTGTACTTTTAGAAGAAGGACTTGTTACAGTATGTGACTCAGTTAAAGGGCATGGTTGGCGCATCGTTAACCAAAAAGAGGGTTATGTTGTAGCTGGATCAGGTGAATCAAAAGCGATGCAGTGGAAGAAAAAAATTATATAGCAAAAAAAACTTTACTTTTATTATATTGATATGATATAGTTACTTTAAACCATTTTACTTTTAATAATATAGAGATTTAAATGAGCTGTAACTTCCGAGGAGGATAGCAATGTTAAATCTCCTCTGGGGTTGCAGTTTTTTAATGTTTGAAGTATTATTGTAAAGTGGTTGAAAATGAATATGTACATATAGGTACATTGTAGGAGGATTTTTTAAATGCAAAACGGTAAAGTAAAATGGTTTAACGCAGAAAAAGGTTTCGGTTTCATCGAAGTTGAAGGCGGAGAAGACGTATTCGTTCATTTCTCAGCTATCCAAGGCGACGGCTTCAAATCTTTAGAAGAAGGTCAAGAAGTTACTTTCGAAGTAGAACAAGGTAACCGTGGACCTCAAGCTACAAACGTTAACAAGAAGTAATTACGGAAAAAAGAAGGGCTTGCCCTTCTTTTTTTTGCATTTTTATTGAATAACCTCCTATGTACATATAATAATGAGATTAAATTTTCGTTTATTAGACGAAGTATTTCATGCATAAAGTGTATGAATGAATAAATAAATACTGAAAATAGAGTATGTGTGTGAAAAGGAATTTAGAAAGAGGTAAATAAATTGGAAAACGCTACACATTTTATTGTGTTCGATATAGAGAGAAATTTCAGGCCGTATAAATCAGAAGATCCGTCAGAGATAGTTGATATCGGAGCTGTAAAAATAGAAGCAAGTACAATGAAGGTAATTGGAGAATTTTCGGAGTTAGTAAAGCCGAGTGCACGACTCACTCGTCATACGACAAAATTAACGGGAATTACAAAGGAAGATTTAATTGGTGTGGAGAAATTTCCGCAAATTATAGAGAAATTTATTCAATTTATCGGAGAAGACTCTGTATTTGTTTCATGGGGAAGAGAAGATTATCGTTTTTTATCTCATGATTGTACGTTACACGGTGTAGAATGCCCATGTATGGAAAAAGAGAGCAAATTTGATTTGCAGAAGTTTGTTTTCCAAGCGTATGAAGAGTTATTTGAGCATACACCAAGTTTACAATTTGCAGTAGAACAGCTCGGTTTAACGTGGGAAGGGAAGCAGCACCGAGCTTTAGCGGATGCTGAGAATACAGCGAATATACTTCTTAAAGTATATAGCGAGAGAGACATTCGTAAACGGTACAAAAGACATGGTGAGCTTGAACTTGTAGAGAACGGAAAACTAACAGAAAAAGCGAAAAAAAAGATGCGAAAATGGGTATTTAAAGAAATGAGAAAAAATACAGAGCGTCCTTTCGTTTGGAGTGCATTTGAAAATAGTGACGCGTGGGAAAGTATAACAGAAAGATATTATATAAGTGAAGCTACAGTAGAACTTTTGAAAAAGCATTTTCGTACGGCGGTTAGAAAAGCGGAAAGACAGATTAGGTATTTGGCTGAGATGGAGGAGAATGTAGAGGTTAAATGACATTCTCCTCTATTTCTAGCTACATAAATTTAACGTCATTGTACTGATGGATGAATAAAGTATTCATATTAAATAGGAATTGAATTGTTGTGATTGGGCCATTATAATTGCTTTGAAAATTAAGGTGTGGTAAGAATTTTTAAATACATTCATAAAATTAGAGCCCATAGAAATGAAAGAGGGTAGAGTTAAATGGAAGCAATCTTTAACATTGTAACAGTTTTAGTTTTTGGGATAATATTTACCACGCTATTAGCAGTAATTACACTTCCTTTCATAGCAAAGAAGAAAAATTGGAAAACGCTTAATATATCTTTAAATCATGGTGTATTAAAGGTTAAAATCGAAGAGTAAAATATGAGTTTTATACAAGGGAGGTGTGATGGTGATAGACTTGGATATTAAAGACGTCGCCGTAAAGATGGAATTAAACGGAGTCTTTTGGAATGAGGATGGGATTGCTGAAATGACCGTGACTACAAAAGAAGAGCATTTTCTTCTTCTTCGTCTAGTAGTTGACTTAGAAAGTAAAACTATTAGGGCGAAGAGTGCCGAAATAGTGAATGGATTCTGCCCTCTGTGCAAACAGAAAAGGGACGAATGTAGTGAACTTAATGACTTACAAAACAAAATGGATATTTTAGAAGAAGCTTACGATTGGGTGAGAGAGCATCCAGAATATCGTTTTCAATTATCTTTTTACGAGTACAATAAATTTGAGGTAGTGAAGTGAAATTTTCATTTTACCAATATACATAGTGACTACTCTAATGGAAATACACTTGTACAACAAGGAAGGAATCTACTGGATTCTGCAACAATTGTTATCTTGGATTAAAAATAAGCATATTTTGTTTTAAAGCAGAAAAACCGATTCTTAGAAGAATCGGTTTTTTTATATAACTGTCAACTATGTCCCAAATAAAAGAGCGTTTGTTAACAGCGCTCAGTAAAAATAGTTATATGGAAGGATTTATCCCGCATTAACGGGCAGTAAGACCCCCCACCTTAAAATTCAGCTGAAGCAACGAAGTTAGGTGGGGGATCAACTGCCCGTAAAAGCCCGATTGGTGAGGGCTGATAATCAGTGGGGATGAACAAAACCCCCACTGATTAAAGTTTTACTTTATTCAATCCCGTTCGGATCGTAAGAATACTGTTGCTTATTCTCAATCCGCTCAATCACATCTTGCAATTCATCTGGCTTCAGAAATTCAATCGGAGAGAAGCCTTTCTCAAACGTAAGTGTATCAGCTTCAATCATTAATACGTATCGGTCATTTACCTTTGCGATATGTATTTGATCCCCGAAATCAGCAAGCAGGGCCTTTACGGAGATGTGGTCTGCTTTTAGCTTTAATTCCACTTCAGGAGCGTGCTCGACGATTTGAGCGGTAGCTTCCATTACTTCTTCGGTTGAAAATTGTTCCATAATTTCGCGTTTCGGACTGGCAGCCCATACTTCCATTGCTTGGTCGAATTGTTCGCGTTCTTCCGTACCTTCTTCAAATACATCTTCAATTTGGTCGTATACCATGTCCATTACTTGTGTTTTCATAATTTCAGGCATAGAGCGTTCGTACTCGACGAATTTTAAGAAGTCCTCAAAATAACGGGCGTGAGATGCTTGGTGAATTTTTAGTTCGCCTACTTCGACCATACCTTCTTCAGGCATGTACGGATATTGGATAGATTTCATGTTTTTTGTTGTGATGGCCATTTCAACGTTACGAATCAGTGTGGATTCATCTGAAATAGAAGCGACTTTCGGTTCAAAGTCACATTTCATAACGAAAACGAATGGATCATCAAAGTATTTGCGTAGTTTTGCTTGCGCAATTAAAAATACACCACCGCGTACAGCGCTTGTGTCCAGATATGTATAAACGAGAGGTTCACTCATATCTTTGAAGTTTTCTTTTGTTTCCGCAAAGCGAATGCGATTAAAGAGGTTGTAATGGGGGTTTGAATCAAGTTCGTGCCCTTCTTCTACAATGAAGCGACCGATCTTTGTCGGAGCTTGTTCTGTTTTCGCATGACGTTCTACTTTTCGCTTTGAAATTTTTAATAATTCACCATTTAAAAATTCTTTTAAGGAGCTATCTTCATACTCTTCAGCGTCTAACGTTTGAAAATGTTTGTAGCGTTTATCAACAGCTTCACCTTTTCCTTCTACTTGTACAACATAAAAGGAAAGATAATTTATTTCAAAATCCATATTTATCACCTTGTTTCATTTCATTAACTCTTATCAGTATAGAGATGGAAAAAACTTTCGTCAATTTATATAAAGGAAGGGGGAGCCCCTTCCTTTATATATTTTTTACTTTCGAAATTAAAATCCGTCTTCTAATGCTGAAAATGGAATGTTTAGTCTGTTTTCTATTGTACGTAAACGCTGGTTTAATCGGTTTAATCTACGTGTATGACGCTCAACCGTGTTTTCTAATTGACGTACTCTTTGTTCAAGCTCATTTACTCGTCTTTCTAGTTGACGGTTTCCAGTACCAGGAAAAGAGATGGGAAGTTGGAATTGTCGATTTTGATCATATGGATTAACTTGTTCTGCTGGATCTATATATTGTTGGTATTGTGCTTGTAAATCATATTGAGGTTGATAACCATTTTGGTTATATGGATCGTATGGATTGTAGGGGTACATAAAAACATCCTCCATTTCTTTAAAATAGGTTAATTCACCATAATGTATGTGTAAAAGCGGAGTGTGGCACGGCAAATACCTATTTATGTTCACAAGGTGTTCCTTTATAAATAAGAATATGGAGTTTTACATTTGTATTTCTTTTGTTTTATGGTATATACTGGATAAAAAGGTGAGGTTACATAAAGGTTACAATTCTATCGGACTCCAACTTTTATATAAATATGTATAGACATTTAGAAAAGAAAAGAGTAATTTATATAGAGTAAAAAATAACTTGTAACATTTTATAAATATATTGTAAAATGATTGTAACAAAACATACATAAAAATGAAATAATACATAAAAGTAATATTGGGAAAAAGGGGAGAGTATATTGTTCCGTAAAGTAAAGGGTATATTAGTTGGGGTGTTATGTGTAGCTATAGTGAGTGGTTGTGGTGCAAAAGTAAGTGATGTTGCATTAGTAAGTGACATTGGTGGCCACACGGTAGAGGCTAAAGCAGAGGTACAGGATTCTATTAGTTTAGTAGATGGTCGTACTGGTACGGAAGTGAAAAAGCTAGATTTATCGAGTCTAGGTTATTTTGAAGACGAAGCAAAATTTAAAAAATCGGTAACGAAGGTTGCTAGCGAGGTTGGAAAAAGCGTTGACAAAAAGATGGTCCCTTCACGTGTAGCACCTGATGGAAGTTGGCAAGAAGGAAAACCTTCTTATGAATTAATGGAAAAAGAATTAGTAGATAAATTATTAAACGTTGGCATGTGGGATTCTTCATATCAATTACCTATTGTTGAGAAAAAGCCTATCGCAACATTAAGTGATGCGCAAGGAAGTGGTACGGTAATTGGTAGATATGAAACGAATTTAGGTGGCTCAGCAGGTGGCCGTATTGAGAATATTCGCTTGTCAGCAGCGAGCATAAATGGAGTTGTATTAGCAAAGGGAGACAGTTTCTCTTTCAATGCATTAATTGGTGATACAACGCCAGATAAAGGATATCAACTAGGAAAAGAAATTGTAGATGGTAAATTAGTAGATGGATACGGCGGTGGTGTTTGTCAAACATCATCAACATTATACAATGCAGCAGATCAAGCTGGTTTGAAAATGGTAGAGAGAACGACACATTCTAAAACGGTAGGTTATGTTCCACAAGGAAGAGATGCTACAATTGCATATCCATACTTAGACTTAGTGTTTGAAAACACGAATGATGCACCTGTGAAACTTTATATGGGCATTCAGGGTGGAAAGTTAGTTGCCGAAGTACATAAAATGAAATAAGAGTTACAGCATACTGTTTTTGTAAAGTCACCTTTTCTGAAAGTTAGAAGAGGTGACTTTTTTATTATGAAAATAAAAATGCGTGTAAATTCTGACTTTTCTTATTTACATAGGATGATTTTAGTTGTATCCTTCATAGTAACGGTTATATGAAATAGGAAAATATCGGGATAAGGAGATGGAGTAATTCATGGTACAAATTCATCCGAAAACACGTATTGGTCATGTTGAATTTAAAGTGCAAGATTTAGAGCGCCAAATTGCATTTTATGAGAATGTAGTAGGCTTAGAAGTAATTAAGCAAGAGGAGAATAAAGCATATTTATCAGGAAAAGGTGGAAAGAACACGTTACTTGTTCTTGAAAAATTAGAGGACGGGGTACTGCAAGAACCGCGTACGACTGGTATATATCATGTAGCCTTTTTAGTTCCGACCCGTGAGGCTTTTGCTTCGGCATTATTTGGTGTGATTCGTAATAAGAATGTAATTGATAGTCCGGCTGAGCAAGAAGGACGTTATACATATTCAAATGAAATTTTACCGATCTCAAGGTTTAATAGTGCAAGTGATCATACGTATAGCGAAGCGTTTTATTTACAAGATTTAGAGGGGAATGGTATAGAAATTTATGCAGACCGTCCGCGCGAACAATGGGGAGAAGGACCAGGAGGCAGTACGCCGCTTGATTTAAAAGAACTGGCAACACTCGTTGATTATGAGGTTGATGGGTTGCCTGCTAATACTGTCGTTGGGCACGTACATTTACGAATAGCAGATGTAGAGAAGTCACACGAGTTTTATGTAGAGACAGTAGGATTTGAAGTACAACAGCGTGAAGATGACTGCTTATTCATTTCTGCAGGAGGATATCATCACCATATCGGTGCAAATACGTGGAACGGAGTAAATAATCCACACCCATCCGCACATGCAACTGGACTTAAAGTGTATACAATTGTATTACCACATAAAGAAGCGTTAGATGAAGTGAAAGAAAGATTAATAGAAAAACAACATAAAGTAAACGAAAGTACAAACGGATTTACAGTAGTAGATCCTAGTGGTATTACAGTGCAGTTTGAAATAGAGAAAGCATAAAAGAAGTCGGAAGGTGTATAATCACTTTCCGACTTCTTTTTGATACGTAATCCAAGTAGCACAAGGATTGAAAGGAAAAGATTTTAATATCTCCATTGCGTATATACTCGTTGAATCGAATTCACCTTGAATGAAAGAATAACCGTGTTTACTTGTATACATAGCTTGTTTGAAAACGAGAAGTTTCAGTAAGGATAAATTTTCTGTAGTGTGAGTCCCACACCATCCTAGTTCTACCGTATTATCCTTTTCTGATGTATGGAGGAAAGAGTACGCAATAATTTTATTCTCTTCATCTATCATTACAAAGCTCCCATCTAGTAACACATCATCAGTTAAGATCTGTTCTTTCCAAGTTTCGAGCGGGTATGAGGCAACGGGATTTGCTAAGTGAGTATCCTCATAATTCGTTTTTACTAAGTGAGCTAGCTTTTCAAAGGAGCTATTATTGGATAGGATGATTGATAAGCTTTGTACATCATAATTTGAATGAAGCTTTGTATCGATAGCTATGATTTTGCGTACTTCTAATATCGGCATATATGTTCTTCGGATTTCCATAAAATTATGTTCTTCATAATAGGCTTTTAAATGAGCCGATGTTCCCCATATAGAGGTTTGTAATGGTAGTTTGAAGTTTTCTCGTTTTTGAATCTCGTTTAATAAAAATTGTTCAATGTGTACCTCTGAATAGAACGGATTTGTATACATTCGAAAGTATGTGCAGTATGGATGGAAGTTACTGTTCCACGTGAAAAAGACGCCTACTACATCTTTTTTATAGTAGGCAATATACACACATTTTGTTTTATTATCTCGTAATAAGTTAAATAGATAAGAGTATTCATTGTATAAATCAATAAGTTGTTTTACTTTTAGCTCATTACTTCTACTATATTTCTCTATAACAAGATTATTTTCATCGGATGACTTCTTCATAGCTCAATCCAAAATCTTCTTACTACATTTCCATCTTCCTCAATGAAATCATCATCACGAAGCCCGCCGTTATGTAAAATTGTTTTTTCTGAAGCTGTATTCACTTCGTCGCAAACGACAAGTGCTTTCGTAATGTTTAATTCCTTCGTTTTTTCTAGCGATAATTCTAATAACTTCGTAGCATAACCTTTTCTTCTTTCAGAAGGGCGAATGCCATAACCGATATGACCTCCAGCGTTAAATAAATGCTCGGTTAAACTATGACGTATATTAACAGCTCCTACAATTTTATTTTCATCTGTAACGAGCCAATACGTAGAGTCTGGTACCCAAGATTCAGGGAGGTTTATTCCGTTATGCGCATCGAGCAATTCTTGAATCATAGCCGGAAAGTTAGAAGGGTCCTTTGAAATAACCCACGGAATCATCGTTTCACCGCTATCTTTCCATTCGTTATAAAAATCTAAGTATTCTTCTTGTAAATCGATAGTAGGTGTAAGTAAAGAGACGTTCATTGTTAGTAAGCTCCTTTATTTATTTAGTATGTATAAAAAAATACGGTATAAAATGTAAGCGTTTTCTTAACTTTCTCAACCTCGTTTCATGTAATCCACCTTTGTTTTTTAAGAAAATTAGTGGAGTTTTAAAATTAGAAGTTATTTATTTTATGTTAATATTTAAAATATTAACATAAAACGGTCAGAGTATTAAGTGTATTTTAGCAAAATTCCTTCATATCGATAAAAGGATGTGTGTGATAATTTTTGTTTTATCTATCTATAATGAATGAAAGGGGGAAGGGCTCGTGAGTGTAAATTTTGATTTGATTATACGAATCGGTGTTGCGGGTTTGTTAGGAGCAATAATCGGTATTGAAAGGGAAATTCGATCAAAAGAAGCGGGATTAAAAACACATTTCCTAGTAGCGGTAGGAAGTGCATTAATAATGGTCGTTTCGAAATATGCTTTTTCAGATATTATGAATGAGGAACATATGGCTCTTGATCCGAGCCGTATTGCAGCACAAGTTGTAAGTGGAGTAGGGTTTTTAGGTGCAGGTACAATTATTATTCAAAAACAGGCAGTGAAAGGATTAACGACAGCGGCTGGTTTATGGGCTACAGCAGGAATTGGATTAGCAATTGGGGCTGGCATGTATGTAGTAGGCATTGGAGCGACGATTCTAGTTTTAATTGGTTTAGAGATTGTGAGTCGTATTTTTAAGGTGCAATTTTTATTTCCGCAAAATATAACAGTGCAAATGTGTATAAATAAACATGAGGCGGTACAACAAATAGTAGAAACGCTACAAGTGAAAGGTATTCCAATACTGTCATATGAAGTGGAAGCTTTGCAGCGAGGTACAGAAATAGTTTATAAGGTAGGGATGCAGCTGAAAAATATATCGTCAGAAGAAAAGAATGAATTTATTCAGCATATGCAAGCATTACCGGAAGTTACGTTTATAAAGTTAAAATCATAGCGTTGAAAACGAGGATAGATATAGCAGGAATTTCGCTATTATCTATCTTTTTTGATATAAAATTCACATAAAGTCAAGTGTTAATTTTGCGCGGTATGGATACATATGTGAACGTTCCCTTATTTTTTCTCAATACAGAATAAAAAGTAAGAATAGTAAAATAATGGTGCGGGACACTAAAAAATGTAAGGCAGGGGAGAGCATGAGAGGCTATTCAAAAAAAGTGTTAGTAGGGGTAAGTTTTGCTAGTTTAATGTTAGGGAGTTTTCAAGGGAGCACATTGGCAGAAAGTAAAAAGGGAGAGCAAGTTTCTTATCGGAATGTGCTCAAAATGGAGCCAGTTGGTGTACAACTGCCAATGCAAGAATTAGCTCATCCATCAAAAGTGCTTGAAAATAAGCCTTTTGAGAAAAGGCTACAATTTGCTGATTTGTCGCAAAGGCCACCTGAAGTAAAAAAAGAAAGTAAGCAATTAGCTGCAGCGAAAACTTATACAATTGCTGAATTAAATCAATTAAACAATCAGCAATTAGTAGATCTACTCGTAACAATTGATTGGGAGCAAATTACGGGTCTATTTCAATTTAATAAGGATAGCCTTGCATTCTATCAAAATGATAGTAGAATGCAGGCAATTATTGATAAATTGAAGCAGCAAGGACAAGCTTATACGAAAGATGATTCCAAAGGGATTGAGACTTTAGTAGAGGTATTACGCTCAGGATTTTATTTAGGATTTTATCATGCGGAATTAAGTAAACTAAATGAGCGGAGCTATCATGATAAATGCTTACCTGCATTACAAACGATTGCGAATAACCCGAATTTCAAACTCGGTACGTTAGAACAAAATAGAGTAGTATCATCATACGGAAAATTAATAGGAAATGCTTCGAGTGATGTGGAAACGATAACATCAGCTGCAAAGATTTTTAAACAATATAACGATAATTTTTCTACATTGGTAGACAATCTTTCAGCTGGAAATGCGATTTACGATATTATGCAAGGTGTTGATTACGACATTCAATCGTATTTGTACGATACGAGAAAAGCACCGAAAGATACAGTATGGTACCAAAAAATTGATAGCTATATTAATGAATTAAGTCGTTTTGCTTTAATTGGAACGGTGACAGAGAAGAATGGTTGGTTAATTAATAATGGTATTTATTATACAGGTAGACTTGGTACGTTCCATAGTACAGGAACGAAAGGATTGCAAGTTGTAACGGACGCAATGAAAATGTATCCGTATTTAGGAGAGCAATATTTCGTAGCGGCTGAGCAAATTGCGACGAACTATGGCGGGAAAGATGCAAATGGAAATGTTGTGAATTTAGATCAAATACGAGAAGACGGGAAGAAAAAATATTTGCCGAAAACGTATACGTTTGATGATGGGGCAATTGTTTTAAAGGCTGGAGATAAAGTGACAGAAGAAAAAGTAAAACGTCTATATTGGGCGGCAAAAGAAGTAAAGGCACAATTCCATCGTACAGTTGAAAGTGATCAACCTTTAGAAAAAGGAAATCCTGATGATGTATTAACGATGGTTATTTATAATAGTCCAGCTGAATATCAATTTAATCGTCAATTGTACGGATATGAAACGAATAACGGTGGCCTATATATAGAAGGAACAGGTACGTTCTTTACTTATGAACGTACGCCAGAAGAAAGTATTTATAGTTTAGAAGAATTGTTCCGACATGAGTTTACTCATTACTTACAAGGTAGATATGAAGTACCAGGGCTTTGGGGACAAGGTAAGATGTATGAGAATGAGAGATTATCTTGGTTTGAAGAAGGGAATGCGGAGTTTTTTGCGGGGGCAACGAGAACGGATAATGTTGTACCGAGAAAGAGCATTATAGGAGGAATATCTTCAAATCCAGCAGAACGTTATACGGCAGAGCGAACGTTAAATGCAAAGTATGGAACGTGGGATTTCTATAATTATTCATTCGCTTTACAATCGTATATGTACAATAAGAGATATGATATGTTTGACAAAGTTCATGATCTTATTAGAAAAAATGATGTAACAGCATATGATGCATACCGCTCTGCATTAAGTAAAGATGCGAATTTAAATAAAGAGTATCAAGACTATATGCAAATGTTAGTCGATAACCGAGAGAAATATAATGTTCCATTAGTATCAGATGATTATTTAACAACTCACGCACCAAAACCAGTTTCAAATATTGCGGCAGAAATTACAGCAGAAGCAAAATTAAGTAATGTATCAGTTAAGAAAAATAAATCACAGTTCTTTAATACATTTACACTGCAAGGAACGTATACAGGTACTACTGCAAAAGGGGAATATGAAGACTGGAAAACAATTACACAAAACGTAAATGATACGTTAAAACGTTTAAGTGCAAAAGAATGGACAGGCTATAAAACAGTAACAGCTTACTTTGTAAATTATCGTGTGAATGCATCAGGACAATTTGAATATGATGTTGTATTCCATGGTATGAATACAGAAGAAGGTGCTGTGAATAAAGCACCAGTTGCGGTTATAAATGGTCCATATAACGGAAATTTAAATGAAACAATTTCGTTTAAAAGCGATGGATCAAAAGATGAAGATGGAAAAATTGTTGCTTATAAATGGGAGTTTGGTGATGGTACTGTAAGCAATGAACAAAATCCAACTCATGTGTATACAAAAGAAGGAACGTACACGGCAAAATTGACAGTAACAGACGACAAAGGATTAACGAATACTGTTACAACGAATGTAACGGTTCAAAAGAAAGAAGATAACAGTGTAGAAAAAGAGCCAAATAATTCATTCCAAACAGCAAATAAACTGCAATTAAATCAAGTTTTACGTGCTAGTTTAGGAAATGGTGATACGAGTGATTACTTTGAAATAAATGTGGAAACTGCGAAAAACCTACAAATTAATGTAACGAAGGAAAATAATATCGGAGTAAACTGGGTTCTTTATTCAGAAGCGGATTTAAATAATTATGTTACGTATGCCCAGCAAGAAGGGAATAAGTTAGTAGGAAGTTACTACACATATCCAGGGAAATATTATTTACATGTGTATCAGTATGGCGGAGGAACAGGGAATTATACGGTAGAAGTGAAATAGCAAAAGAGAAATTGTCTTTCAATGAATGGAAATGAATTTAAGTCTATATCAAGTAATACAGGTTACAATATCAGTTATGAAGATAAAAATTGGTATCTTTATGAATGTTAAAAATTTAATATTTAAAATAAAAAAATAACTATAGGTAATGTATCTAATGATATTAAGAAATCAAGTATCAAGAGATCTTATCTTGAAGTTAAGTAGACCTAATCAGTAAATGAGATACAATCGATGAATTATGATTTCATAGAGATGTGAGCAAAGTAATAAAATTTAAGTATATTTGATTTAATTAAAGGACTAGAGTATATCCGTAAAAACAGATATGCTCTGGTCCTTATTACGTTTAATTTATTCACGAAATCAAGATGATTAATGAGTTAAGTAGCGGCATTTTTGAAATTTATTTTATAAGTTGAATAGAAAAATTTAATTATTTAAATAATTCCGTCATATTAGCAAGGGATACTAATGGAAAATCGTGTACCTTGGCCTAATTTACTCTCTATTTCTATATCACCGTTTAATTCTTTAATAATACTATAAGCAATCATAGTACCAAGCCCAGTTCCTTTTTCTGTTGTTGAATAGAATGGTAAAGCAATCCGCTTTATTTGTTGAGAGGACATTCCAACCCCTGAATCAATAATATCGATTATAATATTACCTTTAATTTTCTGTATATTTATTTGTAATACTCCACCATTTATCATGGCCTCAATTCCGTTTTGTATGATGTTGTTTAGACAGATCCTGAATTTTTCGGGGTCTCCATTTATATAAAAGGAATTTGTACTATTTTGTATTATTTCAACTTTGTATGATAGAGCGAGTGGTGAAATAGTGTCTTTCACTTGATTTAAAATATGATTAATATCTATTTTCTCTTTTAGGGTGTTCTGTGGTTTTGTTAAAGATAAATAGTTATTAATAGTAGATTGTATATGTTGCATTTCAATTAACATGATTTCTAAGTACTGATTCTGAGGTAGCTTAGAGGCATGTTTTTCATTTAACAATTGAGTGAATCCATGTACTGTGGTTAGTGGATTGTGGATTTCGTGTGCAATGGACGCGGCTAGTTCGCTAGCTATATAAAATTTTTCAGCCCGTTGCAGCTTTTCTTTCATTTTATATTTCTCAATCATTCCCTCTATTAAATACACTGATAATAATACTGTAAATATATTAATGATTATATAATTTAATAAAAATTCTATGAGAGTAGAGTCAATTTTACCACCTGTATTTATTTGAGTTACAATACCGCAGATAGAAAGTGAAGTTGTACATACTAAAATAAGAAGCAAGCTTAATAATATCTTTTTTTCTTTAACATACATTGGTAATAAGTAACGAAAGAGCATTGTTATAACAGAAATAATAGTAAAGATAATAAATGATGGAAGAACTCCATTTCCGCCTAAGAAAAATCGATAAGAAAGATATAAAATTCCTATAAAAACAATGTTTTTTGTATTTCCATATAGAAAAACTAATATGATAGGAATAAAACGTAAATCATAAATAAATCCAGCATGTAAATGAAAAGGAAAAGTCATGCAAAAAATAATAGCAATGGAGGAAAGGATAGAAATCAATATATTATTACATGTTTTTTTTTCTTTAAATTCTAGCCAAAATACGTGGTAGCTAAGGATACAAATTATTATTATAAAGGTATTTAATAAAAGAGTAGATATTCCCATAGGTTTGCATCTCCGATAGTTTGTATATTGGATTATGTATGAGTTAAACTTAGATGTTTAGTTATCAGTAGACTTTCTATCTAAAAAAGGAAGAGCGCTTGAAAAAGTACTATAATATTACTTTTATCCCGCATTAACGGGCAGTAAGACCCCCACCTCAAAATTCAGCGGAAGCAAAGAAGTTAGGTAGGGGATCAACTGCCCGTAAAAGCCCGATTGGTGAGGGCTGATAATCAGTGGGGGATGAACAAAACCCCACTGATTAAAGTTTCACTTTATTAGAATTGATAAGGAAGTTAGGAAAAATAATAGATAAAAAAAATCTACTTAGATATTTATACATATGAAACTAGAAATTGACTTTTGTATAAGGAAAACTAGGATTGAGTTACTAATAAAATAATAGGATTTTAAGTATGAATATTCTATGAAAAAATATATTTTGTGGATTCTATTTGTAGCCTTCGTTATATTAACATGGAATATACCAAATTATAAAGTGTAAATTTCAAAATTTTTCATTAGTATATTTTATCTAAAATGGAAACGCTATTTATTTGCGTGCTTGGTACTTAATTGTATGAATTCTCGTTAAAAAGATTTTGAAATTTACATGTTTTTTATGAATCATAATACTGTAGCTTTATCAATGTGAGTTTTTCAGTAACTATTAAGGTGTAAAGTTAAAATATATAGGTTTAAAGATATGAATTATTACATAAAAACGCACCTGAAAAAGAATGTATGATGGTAATAGATTACAAACATCAAGGGGGAACTT
Source organism: Bacillus cereus group sp. N6 (assembly GCF_016483705.1). Classification (NCBI taxonomy): domain Bacteria; kingdom Bacillati; phylum Bacillota; class Bacilli; order Caryophanales; family Bacillaceae; genus Bacillus; species Bacillus cereus group sp. N6. Next base: position 163,060 of record NZ_JAEHBI010000002.1, on the reverse strand, counting down.
AAAATGAAGTTAAATAAACTAGTGCTTAGTTGTGGAGTAATTTCAGCATTAACACTTGGTGTGTTAGGAAATAATACTTATGCTGAAGAAATACACAAAACGAATGATACAATTCATATAGTCGAACATGTTCCTGTAGACTTATTATTAACTCAAACAATGGATTATAGTGGAGAGGCTGTAACTTCTTTTGTATATAATGGGAGTGAAAATTTAAGCTTCTTTATGAAAAATAATGGCCAAAATACAATGGGATATAGTGTGAAAGGTCCAAATATGGAGCTAATTGTTGGTGGTTATATAAAACCTGGAGAACAAAAAAATAATGTTACAAATGTACGGAATGCTTTATCTCCATTACCAATTGGAACATATAAAATTTACGTTTCAAATGATGATGGTTCTAAGGGACAATTCCAAGTTGCAGTAAGATCTATGAATTAAATTTAAAACGCTTTGTTTTAAGTTGATTTAATCTTTCCTTATTGGAAAGAAACTAAATTGAATTGAGAATTACCGATCAAAATGAAAACGAGCACCTTATCTAATTTGAGAGGATGTTCGTTTTTTGCTATTAAACAAAAAACAATTACTTCCAACCGCTTATTAATACATTTTCATATTTCCATCGCTAATCTACTAGTTTGTGTCAACGAGAGAATGTCTACTATAAAATAATTTTTTAAAAACAAAATATAATTTGGCTAAAAATTAGAGGGCATCAATTCATTGGAACAGTAAAAGCTGTTTATTGGATTGGTGTCTTTTTTTGTTTAAGAACGAGAATACATTTTCTCAACAGGACAAATGGTAAATATCTATAAGTACTACTTATGAGGATAATTGGAAAATAGAAATTAATAATAAAGGGGAATGCGAAATGACAATATTAATATCTAATAGAGATCTAGCTAACATCCAAGAGGAAGATGTAGATATATTAAAAGTAATGGCACATCCCGTTCGATTGAAAATTGTAAATGAATTAATGCACCATAAACTGTGTAATGTTACACAGTTGACAGAAATATTAGGACTCCCGCAATCTACTGTTTCACAGCATCTATCAAAATTAAAGGGAACCGTGCTCCGTGCAGAAAGACGAGGGTTAGAGATGCATTATTATATCGATAATGTTAAGGCTCGTCAGATTGTAGGAGTTCTAGGTTTGTAGCTAAAAAGAGTACTTTTCAAAAGTGCTCTTTTTAAGATGTGCATTAGGACTTGAAGGAGGCACCAATGCTAGTTTAGAGGGAGTGTGCTTTGAATCAATCTTTGCTTAAAATACGAGATAATTGTTTATATCGTTTAATAATTACTTAATATATTATTAAGTTTGTTACCTTACAAAACTGTAAGATTATTTCAATTGACACTCGTATATATAAGTAACTATACTAGTTACACAATGTTGGTGAATATATGTAATAGTCTCAATCTATAAGTGTATGCCGAAGGGTTCTTTTCGGAATGATAATTCTATACTAGATTCTTTATCTTATAATAGTGATGACGCCAACTTAATCTATACTTTATTCGAATTCATATTATTTAAAGATTAACTATATTTTACATAATTTACCGACTTGTAATAATTTTTTAGAGGTGCTAAATTTTGAAGAACAAATTAATTGCTACAGGAATTCTTGCTGGAAGTTTACTATCTTATTCTACTAGTATTTTTGCAGATACTCACAAATTTCCAGATGTTCCTGCATGGGCTGACAAATCCGTTAATTATTTAGTTGATAAACAAGTATTGAGTGGTTATCCAGATGGAACTTTTGGTTCAAGTGATACACTAGATAGAGCTTCTGCAGCAACCATTATGACAAGGGCTCTTGGTATACACATTGATTTAAATGCAAAACCATCTTTTAAAGATTCACAAAACCACTGGGGAACCCCTTATATCGCCGCAGCTGAAAAGGCAGGAATAATTAAAGGTGAAGGAAATGGAATATTTAATCCTTCTGGAAAAGTTACTCGTGCTGCTATGGCTACTATGCTAGTGAATGCATATAAACTACAAAATAAAAACACTAGCAATGGACAAAGTAAATTTGAAGATTTAAAGGGACATTGGGGTGAAAAGTTCGCAAATACTTTAATTGATTTAAAAATTTCAGTTGGTACAGATAATGGTTGGCAACCAAATAGGTTCATAACACGCGCTGAAGCTGCACAACTAACCGCAAAAACAGATATGCTTCAATATAGTCAAAGTAATCCTTTAGAAAATAAGACAATAATTATTGATCCCGGACATGGTGGCGCAGATCCTGGAAAAGACACAAAGGGATTACCTGAAAGTAAGATTGTACTTGACACTTCTTTACGTCTACAACAATTGCTTGAAAAACATACACCATTTACAGTTTTACTAACTCGTGAATCTGATACTAGACCTGGACATGATCAAAAAAGCTCTTTACAGGAACGTGTTAAATTTGCTAAACAAAATCAGGGGGATATCTTTATAAGTGTTCATGCAAATGCTTATAATGGTAATGCAAAAGGGACAGAAACATACTACTATAAATCTTCTAAATCTGAAAAAACAAATCCTCATGTGGAAGAAAGTCGTGTTTTAGCTGAAAAAATTCAAACCCGATTAGTAGACGCTCTTCAAACACGTGATAGAGGCGTTAAACATGGCGATCTTCATGTTATAAGAGAAAATGAAATGCCAGCTGTGTTAACGGAACTTGCTTTTATAGATAATGGTATTGATTACAGTAAGTTATCTACAGAAAACGGAAGGCAGGTTGCAGCAGAAGCCATTTATGAGGGGATTTTAGATTATTATGAATGGAAAGGGAATAATGTATCTGAATATAGGTTGCAATAAGTAAATGAAAATATAGTAATTCTCGAAATAAAGAATTCTATAATTTTTTTGCATTTTTTTAAACAACAATTTTAAATATGTATTTAAAATTGTTGTTTAAATCGTTATTATGTGTTTTAATAATATTGATAATAGTTATCAGTAAAAAAAGAGATGGAAATTAGAAAAACAAGTGTTGATAGTTATTGTCATAAAGATTAATAAATTTCTACATTGTAAAGTTATGAACCTATCTCTAGTATTGAGAGCTAAAAGTAATATGTTTATACCTTTTAAATGTTTAAGAAGGAGAGGCTGTCTGTATGAAAAAAACAAATGGAATAGCTAAAAGTGTTGCGGTAGCGTCCGTTATTATGTCTGGATCACTTGGTGCACAAGCAACATCTGCATTTGCAGATTCTAAAGGAACTGTAGAAAATCTTCAAAATGGTGGAAAAGTCTATAATAGTTTTAAAACTACTTATGACATGAAGCAGAATATCAAAAATTCAATAAAGGTTTCTTTTATTGAGGATCCTTATGCAGATAAAAAAATCGCAATTGTTACAACAGATGGTAGTAATATAGATGCTAAATATACAATTAATGGCGGATTCTATAACACAGGTTTAAAATGGCCATCGGCTTATCATACTGAAGCAGAAATAACAAGTGGTGATAGCGCTCAATTCCATAAAGCTGCCCCAGTTAATACAATGACTTCAGCAAAGGTTACTTCTGAAGTAGGGTATACACTTGGCGGAAGTGTTAAAGTTGGGGTAAATGATAAAGGCCCAAATGCTGATGCAAGTATTACAGGTAGCTTTGCTTGGAAAGAAAGTGTATCTTATGATCAAGTAGACTATAAAACGGTATTAGAGACTCACACAGATAAAAAATTAAATTGGAAAGTAGGATTCCAATCATTTAATTACCCGGAGTGGGGAATTTATAATCGTGATTCATTTAATACTTTCTACGGTAATCAACTATTTATGAAATCACGTAGTTATAATGAAGGAATGAATAATTTTGTTTCAAAAGATACAGTACCAGCTTTAACAGGATATGGTTTTTCTCCTAATGTAGTAGCAGTTATTACTGCAGATAAAACAGAATCTACATCTGATTTAAAAATAACAAATCGTAGAATATCAGATCAGTACAATATCGAATGGGTAAGTTCGAAATGGTGGGGAACAAATAATAAAGATACATATAATGAGTTCTTTACAAGCAACTATAAGTTAGACTGGAAAAACCATCAAGTTACTCTTGATAACCAAAAAGCCCTTGAAGAACAAATGAGTAGTATCAACAATGTGAATAACCAACTTAACAAAGGCAAAGGGAAATTATCTTTTTCAATGAATGGAAATCAGCTTAAAGCGACATCTAGCAATGCTGGTTATGGTATTAGTTACGAGGATAAAAATTGGGGTATCTTTGTGAATGGTGAAAAGATCTATACGTTTAATGAAAAAACAACTGTAGGTAATATTTCGAATGACATTAACAAATTAAACATCAAAGGACCTTATATTGAGATTAAACAAATCTAATCAGTAAATGAATTGCAAATGAAAGGGCCAGAGTTTATCTGTAAAGATAGATAAACTCTGGCCCTTATTATTTTTTTCATTCTTATACGCAATTAGAAAAGAACGTGAGGTATTTGAAAGCTATTCATGCCACGCAGGGAGATATTGTTTTAAGTAGGGTGTTTATTTTTATTTCATTTTTAAATGAATTCTTTGTATGATGACATAGGGTAGGCGATGTTCAGGAGATGTTTCTTTTTGAGGAGTATGTTGTGTGGCGAATAGTTTAAAGTAAGCAAGTCTTCATCGGTTGTTAAGTTATTACTTTAAATATATAATTAAACTTCATTAAAAAGATACTCTATTCAAAGTCCTTAGTGGATTTTTGAAGTGAAATATATATTATTTGAGGTGTGTGAAATGGGGAAATCTCGAGAGCAGACGATGGAAAATATTTTGAAGGCTGCTAAGAAAAAATTTGGAGAGCGTGGTTATGAAGGTACGAGCATACAAGAAATTGCAAAAGAAGCGAAAGTGAATGTTGCTATGGCTTCTTACTATTTTAATGGGAAAGAAAACCTATATTATGAGGTGTTTAAGAAATATGGTCTTGCTAATGAGTTACCTAATTTTCTTGAGAAGAATCAATTTAATCCTATTAATGCTCTAAGAGAATATTTAACAGTCTTTATTACACATATAAAAGAAAATCCTGAAATTGGCACATTGGCATATGAGGAGATTATTAAGGAAAGTGCAAGATTAGAAAAGATTAAACCGTATTTTGTAGGTAGTTTTGAACAGTTAAAAGAAATATTGCAGGAGGGGGAGAAACAAGGAGTATTTCATTTCTTCTCTATAAATCATACGATACATTGGATCACTTCTATTGTTTTATTTCCAAAGTTTAAAAAGTTCATTGATTCTTTAGGACCAAATGAATCGAATGATACAAATTATGAATGGATGCCAGAAGATTTGGTGAGCAGAATTATTTCTGCTTTAACAGATAAGCCTAATATGTAAATTACTCATTGTTTATGAATCCTAATTTTCCTGTTAAAAAGCCTAATTTCTCAATGGATTGTAGAGAAATTAGGCTTTTTTGGACACTTCATTCAAATACTTTATAGACTAATGGCTTGATTTATTAATGATTCGAGTGGAGTTACATAGATATAGTTTTCGTTGCAACGGTTTGTTGAAATGCCTTATCATGCTCAACAATAATCATTGTGGGATTAAATTGTTGAATCAGCTCTTCAATTTGCATACGTGAATAAATATCTATAAAGTTTAATGGTTCATCCCATATATACATATGGGCTTTTTCACATAAACTTTTAGCGATAAGCAGTTTTTTCTTTTGTCCACCAGAATAATGAAATATATCTTTCTCAAATTGAATTCGGTCAAAATCCATCTTTCGTAGGATGGATTTAAATAATGTCTCATCAATCTTGTGCTCTTCAATAAAATTTGATAGCGATCCTTTCAAATGAGAAGTATCTTGTTGGACATAGGAGATGGTGAGTCCTGTACCTAAAGTAACTGAACCTGTATGCTGTATCGGATACCCTAGAATTAGTTTTAGGATACTGCTTTTCCCGCTCCCATTTTTGCCATCAAGCACAATTCGGTCACCTTGTTCAACTACGAAGTTAATTGGCTCATTCACGACTTGTTCATCGTACGTAACAGACACGTCAGCCAAAGTAACTAATTCATTTGACTTGAACTTTAATGCTTCTAATTTTAATGACTCAGTTTTCTCCACATTTTTTAGTAATTTTGACTTTTCTTCAATAGCTTTTTGTTGCCTTGATTCTAGGTTTTTTGCCCTTTTCATCATCTTGGCTGCTTTATGTCCTACAAATCCCTTATCCAACTTAGAACCTGAATTCCTTGTTCCATTTTTTGAAGCTTCTACATCATGAGACCAACTTGCTGAACGCTTGGAAGACTGTTTTAATCTTCCTATGTCTTTTTGTAGACGATCATTTGTAGCCTCTTCGTGCTCTTGCTGTCTATCGAAATTTAATTTCCAAGAAGAATAGTTCCCGCTTTGAACTTCAATATTTGCTCTATTTATAGATAAGATATGGTCAACGCATCCATCTAAAAAGACTCTGTCATGTGAAATTAAAATAAACCCTTTTTTCTTCCTTAGATAATCAGAGACTATTTTTCGTGCATCCGTGTCTAGGTGGTTTGTTGGTTCGTCAATTAATAGGAATTGGCCCTCATTTAAAAACAGTGCAGCAAGCAACACCTTTGTTTGTTCTCCATTTGATAAAGTTTTAAACGGTCTGTACATGACCTCGGCATCAACATTTAAATAGGATATTTCACGTAGAAATTCCCAATCTTCTGCTTGGGGACAAATTTCTTCAAGGATTTCATGAGTGAATTTGTTCTTATCTGCAACAGTGTAGGGGAAGTAATTGAATTCTACCGAAGCAAGGATTTTTCCACTATACTCGTAATTTCCTAATAATAAATTAAAGAATGTCGTTTTACCTCGTCCGTTTCTACCGATAAATCCTAGTTTCCAATCCGTATCTATTTGAAAGTTTACATCTTCAAAAATATTATCAAAGCTACCTGGGTATGAAAAAGTTAAGTCTTGAACTTTTATCATTGACATAATAATTCCTCCTTTATATATCGAAACGTTTCATATAAAGTCGGAACATCCATCCATTTTTTAATTTCTCTATATAAGTTTGATGGATATTAACGACTTATATAGAGCATTACATGTGTAACAATAGTATCTGAATTAGCCATTTTTTTCGCTCCTTTATTTGTTAGGTAAATTTAGCGATTAATAAATTTTAACTTACATAAAAGGGAATAAAAAAATCCCCCGATTTTTAATCGGAAGGATTAGTCTGTCGCTTAAGTAAGTACTTATTAATCATTTGAATCATGACAAATAAAGTATGAAATGAATTATAAAAATGGATAGACTAACCCTATATTTTGTAGTTTGAAGTTATAAAATTCAAACTACAAAATATAAATTAGTTAATCATTATTCATCCATCATTCCTTTCATCATTCTATTTTTAGAGTAACATTCTTTTTTGGGAGATGCAATATCATCTTCACTTAATGCTAGATCATTTATATTTCTTTGGTTAGGTCGATATAACATTACATCTTTCTTATAAACATCTTATTTTTGTTCAAAATGTCACGTCTTTTGTCCATTAAAAGGGGAGGTATTTGAAATTGACAGCACCCTTTACTGTAACTATAATAGTTACGGTAAGTTCGGTCATTTAATTCGAATTTCTAAATTAATGATAGTATATTACCCTTCTTTCTAAGTGTGACAATAAGCGAATAACTATGTTGCTATGGAAGTTTAGATTCTATCTCATATTCAAAGAACAGCTAAGTTGTATTATTTAAATTTACGATGAGTAAATACCGAAAAATAACATTTTCCATCGTATTCTTTTTGGAATGCTTAGTTAAAAAAGAAGAAATATCTGCAGAAAGTAAATCAGGCTGTGGTATGTAGAAAGAAATCCTATAAAAAGTTCATAATATGGAATAATAAGTAAGTTCATTTTGATGAATACGAGCAGTGCAACATCAGGTCATTTTTAATAAAAATCTAGAAAAAATTAAGAAGGTGAGTCCGTTGCGTAAACATTCACATGTGCAATTTTATGTATTGATATTAGCTCTACTAGCTTATTTAAGCTTTTGTTTTATATTTTTATTTGTTTTTCCGAATCATTATTTTGTATCAGATTTTAATATACGACTATCATCCTTAGTTGTTGAAACTACTGTATTTATCTCATTACTTTACTCTATGGTATCAAGAAAAATTAAACTAGGAGTCTTTTGGGTTTGTATTACTATTGCAATAGGGTGTTTCTTGATAGGGAATTTTATATCTGCTTTTCAAGTACTTAATGTAGAATTACCAATAGAAAATTTTAATATCTCTGATGTATTTTTGTTGTTTTTCTTATTCTTCTTTCTCCTTGCGTTCTTTTATAAAATCATTATGGAATGTAACAAGTGGGAAAAAGCGTATTTAATTTGTGATTTATGTATTGTTGTTACTGCTATTTTTACCTTAGAATGGTACCTATTTAATAAACCTTCTGCAAATATCTTATTCTTATCAATTGGAGATGTTTTTCTTTCATTTATTTTCCCAATTATAGATCTATTGCTTCTATTACTAGGAGTTAGCCTTATTTTTCGACCAGCAATTTTTAATGCGAAAAGTAAATTATTTATTTTTATCTTAGTATTAACTGGCTTGTCTATTACGGACTATTTATATTTCTATTTACAAGATGATTTATCACATCGTTCACTTATATTATTAAGGTGTTTGTATAGAGTTTTTCTATTATTTATTGCCATTGCTGCTACTATTCCAAGGAGTACATCTTCTAGAAGAGATTACTTTATTATTAATCCGACATTTGGAAAGAAACTTCTTGTCATATTTCCTTATCTTTCAGTTGCAATTTTAATTGGTTTTACTTTCAAAGAGCAAACTTCTTCCTCTACACTGATTACGGGAAATTGTATTGCCTTTGTATTTGTACTGATTCGTCATACAATTGTACGAATGCAAAACAAAGATTTAACCGAAACATTAAAAGTGTTTAATAATCAATTAGAGCAAACAGTATCTAAAAGAACAGCAGATTTAATAAAAAAATCTAATGATTTGGTGAAAAATCAAGAGAGGTTTAAGTCTTTATATGAGTACCATCCAGATCCTATATTAACAATTGATTCAAATGGTACCGTATTAAATATAAACCAGTCTGGAAGTATGTTATTAGGAAAAGACAGTGCAGCATTAATAGGAAAAGAGTGCTTTTCTATTTTTTTAGATGAAGATAAACCTGAATTGGAAGCAGCTCTAAAGATGGGGAAACGATGTAGTTCGTCTGCGTTACAGTTACGTGTGAAAAATAATAATGAGAAGGATATACATTTTTGGTACGTTACTATTGTTCCTATCATGATAGAAGGACAAACTTTTGGGAGTTATATAATGGTAAAAGACATAACGAGGATGAAGCAACAACAGGATGAGATAAACTATCTAGCATTTCATGATACAGTGACGGGGATTGGAAATCGAATATTCTTCCAACAAGAATTAGACAGATCTATTGAGCGTGTACAAAAAACACAGGATAAGTTTGGACTTCTGTATATAGATTTAAACCGCTTTAAGACCATTAATGATACACTGGGGCATGCAATTGGTGACAGTGTTTTAAAAGAAGTTGCCAAACGTTTTAGGACATGTCTGTCACCAGCTATTCCTTTAGCAAGAATAGGGGGAGATGAGTTTGCAATCATTGTCCATAACAAAACAGAGCAACAGCTATTAGATTTGTGCGAAATATTATTTCGTATAACTGAAGAACCATTTGTAATAAATCAACACAGCTTTTATTTATCCCTTAGTATAGGAATAGCGTTGTATCCATTTGGAGGAACAAATGCCACAACACTTTTACAACATGCTGATATTGCTATGTATAGCGCAAAGGAAGAAGGTAGCAATGCTGTTTGTATATACGACGAGACATTATCTCTAAAAATAACAAGACGATTACAATTAGAGCAAGATTTACCGAATGCAATTGAAAATAATGAGTTGTTTTTATTGTACCAACCACAAGTTGATAGTAAGGCAGGAAAGGTTATTGGTGCAGAGGCATTAATACGTTGGCAACATCCAGAGCTGGGGCTAATTTCACCTTTTGAGTTTATACCTATCGCGGAAGAAACATCACAGATTATTACAATTGGGAAATGGACGCTACAGCAAGCGTGTTCACAACTGAAAGAATGGCATTCTGCAGGTTATACAAATCTAAAAATGGGGATAAATTTATCAGCTATAGAGTTTGAACAGAAAGATTTTGTTCAAACGATTATATCTACCATAGAAGAAATAAGAGTACCAGCTAATTTGATTGATTTGGAATTAACAGAGCGAATTGCCATGGTAGATGAAAAAGAAACTTTATTGAAGTTAAAAGCATTAAAATCATATGGTGTACATTTATCAATTGATGATTTTGGTACAGGATATTCTTCATTAGCATATCTACCTTTATATCCAATTGATACTTTGAAAATTCCAAGAGAATTTGTGAATAGGATTGGAACTTCGAATGATGGAGATGAAATTATACAAACTATTATTTCGCTAGCTCATACTTTAAATATGAAAGTGATTGCGGAAGGAGTAGAAACGAAGAAACAATTAACAGTGTTACAACAAAATGCATGCTATTTAATTCAAGGCTATTATTACAGTAAACCTGTAAATGAAGATGAGTTTCTCAAGTTTTTAAGCAGGGAATAAGTGAGAACTATGTACTTGTGAAGTAAAGGGAAAAGAAGTTCTACCTATATTAAGTAGAACTTCTTTTTTAGTTAACTAGCAGTTAGGTTTCCAAAATATTTTGCATTAAGATGTATCATTACTCAAGCTGTTATCTTGTTCTTAAGTGATTTCTTTTTCATGACTTGTCTTCTCGTCAAGAAATTTGAAGGGATCGTATTAAAGGTGCAGGTCATACTGTCTAAAGTCATTTTATTATTTATCGTTTATTACATTTGAAATGACTTTTAATGTGTATATAAGCACGTGATAAGTAAATTAAATAAACAAAAGGCCCTGTAAAAAATACAGGGCCGGATACAGGGTTAAGGGAACGCATAGTTTCTTATTAATATATTAGCATAAACTTTTCATGTAGCTACATAAGAGTTTTGACAACTTTAAGAACAAAATAGAGTGTTTGTAAGAATAAATACACTAATTTAAATTAGAATTGTGATTTAAATTAGTGTGGTTATAATGTGAAAAAACAGATGAGTATTTTAATCATAATAACTTTTAGGAATGTATATGTAAGAAATATTTTTTGATTTGATTAAAAGTGAACTCTGACAATTTATTATATGTTATACCCAAATAACTTTAAGTTTTCTCCAGATTCTGAAATTATCTCTTCGAACTGAAATCCTACTTTTTCTAAAAGATTTCCTGAATTGATGTTATCAATAGTAGTAATTGCTACAATTCGTTTCAGCGCGAGCTTTTGTACACCGTAGTCGATTACAGCAGAAGCTGATTCAAAGCCATACCCCTTCGAACGGAATTTCTCTAAAAAGGCAAAACCGATATCGACATCTTCTAATGAATCTCTTTTAATAAGTCCGCACATACCAAGTGGAGTGAAATCTTCTTTTCGTTCAACTAAGTAAAGACCAAATCCCATTTTATTATACATATCAACTGGTCCGTTTAAGATGTATTTTTTTGCATCTTCTAAGTTTTTAATCCTTTTATCACCAATAAACTGAATCCAGGCAGGATCGTTTACTAATTCAAGAATAAATGGAGCGTCTTTTATATGAAACCAGCGAAGAACGAGTCGTTCAGTTTCAAGAACTATCAAGCTATTGCACCACCTTTAACATTTATAATAATTAGTATGGAGTGTGTAATACGAAATCGCAACATATTTTAAAATAGTCCTGCTTGTTCACATAAAGTTCGTTTGTTTTGTATAAAGGGATATCCTATAATTAAAATTGATTGTAAAGAGTGAGATGCTTATACAATGACTCCTAGGTGACTAGGAGTTTTTACTATATAACTATCATTATTACTAAATATGGCACACTACACATTCTACTCAAGGAGGTACATAATGAAGAAATTATATAATGCATCGTTTACGTATTTGATTATCGGTTTATTATCAGGAATTTTCGCCAGGGAGTATGGAAAGTATAAGGGGATTTTAGGTTCTACTTTGTTAAATTTATTGCATACACATACACTTGTACTTGGCTTTTTCTTCTTTTTAATTGCTTTAGGATTAGCAAAAGTATTCGCGTTTCATGAAGCGAAAAGTTTTAATAAGTGGTTTATTTTACATAACATTGCATTAACTTTAATGTTAGGTTCATTAGCAGCGAGAGGGCTTCTTCAGCTAAATGGAGCGGACTTTAAAGGGTTAACTTATATTGTAGGATTTTCCCATTCGTTAATGGCAGTTACTTTAGTTTGGTTCATGTTGTTAATAAAGAAGTCATTTAAAATATAGTTTTATAGAAAAGAACTTGCAATATTTATTGCAAGTTCTTTTTGTTTATTCGACGGTAGGAAACGAATTTCATATGTATAAAACTTGAATTATTTAATTTTTCGGATTATTATGTATAAAATAGTTAACATATTTTGTAATTCAAATTTATAGAAAGTAGGAGAGTGTACGATGGAAATAACGGTAGAGCGTTTAGTAAATGAATTAAAGGGTGTACTTCCCGAAGATCGAGTAGTTGTAAATACGACAGTAAGAGAGTTACATAGTAAAGATGAATCTTATCATACTAGTAGTTTACCTGATGTAGTTGTTTTTCCGAAAACGACTGAAGAGGTTAGTAGAATAATGAAAGTAGCGAGTGAGCATAAAAAACCTGTCGTTCCTTTTGGGGTAGGTTCTAGTTTAGAAGGACATGTTATCCCATATGAAAAAGGAATTACAGTGGACTTTTCGCTTATGAATAAAATACTCGAAGTAAGAGAGAAAGATTTTTTTGTGAGAGTACAGCCAGGAGTGACTCGTTCTCAGCTTAATAAAGAATTGAAGAAATACGGTTTGTTTTTTAGTGTAGATCCAGGTGCAGATGCAACGTTAGGTGGAATGGCAGCCACAAATGCGAGCGGAACGACAGCAGTTAAGTATGGTGTAATGCGTGATCAAGTTCGTGATTTAGAAGTCGTTCTTGCTGATGGGGAAGTAATACATACTGGAAATTTAGCAGCGAAGTCATCATCAGGTTACCATTTAAATGGTGTTTTCGTAGGATCAGAAGGTACGCTTGGATGCTTTACAGAGTTAACATTAAAAGTATACGGCATACCAGAACATGTTATGGCTGCGAGAGCATCGTTTCCAACTATAAATAATGCAGTAGAAGCTGTTATTAATATACTACAAGCGGGTATTCCAATTGCAAGAATTGAACTTGTAGATGAATTGTCTATGAAACAAGTAAATCATTATAATGAAACAAGTTACAGAGAAGAACCTACACTGTTTTTAGAGTTTCACGGTAATGAAGCAGGGCTAAAGCAAGATATTGAATTCACGAAGGAAATTGTTTTTGATCATAAATGTAAAGAAGTTGCTTTTGAAACGGAAACTGCGGCGAGAAATAAATTATGGGATGCGCGGCATAATCTAGCATATTCTTACGTTCATAGCTATCCTGGTAAAAAGCTTATGAGTACAGACGTATGTGTACCAATTTCAGAATTAGCTGGTGCAATCCAACATGCGAAAGAGACATTAGATAAAGTAGGTCTTATCGGTGGTATTCTTGGGCATGTGGGAGACGGGAATTTCCACGTGCTCTTAATGGTTGATCCAAACGATAAAGAAGAAGTGGAAAAGGCGGACGAAATAAATGAAAGTATCGTTTTATATGCTCTTAAACGAGGTGGAACGTGTACGGGAGAACATGGCGTTGGAATCGGAAAACGAAAGTATCAAGAAGAAGAACATGGGGCGGCATTACTCGTAATGGAAAAAATAAAGAAAGCTCTTGACCCACAAAACATTTTGAATCCGAATAAAGTTTTTCAGTTGAAGGATAGGGGATGATTGGGTGAAAGTACTAGAAGCGATAAGTAATATAGCTGGAAAGTATTTTGCATTTTGGGTTATTTGTATGGCAGCTATTGCATATTTCATTCCTGGACCATTTCTCGGGTTAACTAGTTATATAACAATTTTACTCGGGATTGTAATGTTTGGAATGGGATTAACATTAAAGGCTGTTGATTTTAAAATCATTGCTACAAAACCATTGCCAGTTATTATCGGTGTATGTGCTCAGTTTATTATTATGCCACTTGTCGCATACGTACTAGCCTACGTTATGAAGTTACCAGCCGAATTAGCAGCTGGATTAGTGTTGCTCGGTTCAGTACCGGGTGGCACTGCATCAAATGTTATGGTTTATTTAGCAAAAGGGAACTTAGCGTTGTCTATTGCAATGACTTCATTATCAACGTTACTAGCACCAATTGCTACACCTCTTATTTTATTATTACTTGCGGGACAATGGATGCCAGTAAATGCTATGTCTATGTTTCTTTCTATCGTACAAGTCATTATCCTACCTATTATTTTAGGATTAGTAGTGAAGAAGTTTTTCCCTACAACTGTTACGAAAGGAATGACTGTTATTCCTTTAATATCAGTTGTAGCAATTATTATTATTGTTTCTGCAGTTGTTTCAGCGAATGTAAGTAGCATTACTTCTTCAGGCCTGCTTATCTTTATTGCAGTAATGCTTCATAATGCATTTGGTTTTTTACTCGGATATATAACAGCGTTCGTACTTGGACTAGACGAAGGAACAAGAAGGGCTATTTCAATAGAAGTAGGAATGCAAAATTCAGGCTTAGGTGTTGCGCTGGCAACAGCACATTTTGGACCAGCAGCTGCACTTCCAAGTGTATTAGCAGCAGTATGGCATAATATTGCAGGGCCGATATTAGCAACCATCTGGTCAAAAAATGAAAAGAATACTTTCAGTGATGAAAATTTATCGGTAAATATAGAAAAATAGGAACGATAAAGAATGCAAAAACGTATTGTACATTTTGAAGGGCTAGTTGTTTTCGTAGCCACAATTTATGCGTATTCAATATATGAATTTAGTTGGATTATATTTTTGGTATTCCTTTTAGCCCCGGATGTATCCATGTTAGCGTATGGTATAAATAATCGTGTTGGTGCTAAAGTTTATAATATATGTCACACATATATTATATCTATATTAATAGCTATCATAGGTGTCTATTTTAAGATAGATACCGTTATAATGATTGGGTTAATATGGACAGCACATATTGGGATGGATCGAATGTTTGGATATGGATTGAAATATGAGACGGATTTTAAAGATACTCATATTCAAAGGTTATAAATTGTTTTGAAAAGAGGGATACATTGAAACAGAGAATTACTATCGAAGAATATAACATCAAATGGGAAAGTAAATTTAATAAGCTACAATCGCTCATTAACAATGTAATAAAAGAACTTGTTTTGTCCATTGAGCATGTTGGGAGCACATCTGTTAAAGGACTTGCATCGAAGCCAATATTAGATATTGATATAGTAATAGAAGAGTACGAAATTTTTCCTGAAGTAGTAAAAAGGCTTGAAACGATAGGGTATTACCATCAAGCAGACTGGAGCTTCAAAGGAAGAGAGGCGTTTGGCAGAAAGGACGCTTTCGTTCCATGGAACGGGGAAAGTACAGTTTGGATGGAACATCATTTATATGTGTGTGACAAAAATAGCGAAGAGTTAAGAAGACATATAGCGTTTCGGGATTACCTTCGTGAACATACCGATGTTGCTATTGAATATGGTCGTCTAAAGGGAAAGTTAGTAAGAGAGTCGAAAAATCGAGTGAGCTATAGTGAAGGTAAGACGGCATTTATTACAAATATATTAGAAAAAATAAACTAAGGCGGCATGGAATACATGCTGCCTATTCTTTTTTAATTGAAAGCTGCCACTATAAAATAATGACAAACTGTCCCTGTTGATTGCTGCGATTACTAAATATAATAGGAAATAAAAAAGAAAATATTGGAAAAGAGGGAGCTTATGTACATACCAAAATATTTCGCAATACAAGATGAAGAGATGAAGTACGAAATAATGGAACAAAATAGCTTTGCGACATTATTTTCTCAACATAACGGGGAACCATATGCACGCATTTGCCGTTGTTATTAAATAGGGAGACCCTAACTTTACATGGCCATTTCGCACGTCCGAATGAACAGTGGAAAGATAGTGGGAATCAACAAGTACTCGCTATATTCCAAGGGCCACACAGTTACATATCGCCGTCATGGTATGAAACAAACAATGCAGTGCCAACATGGAATTACGTTGCAGTACATGTATACGGTGAATTAGAAATTGTTGAAGGTGAACAGGAATTATTAAATTCTCTTCAAGATTTAGTACATACATATGAAGAGCCACAGAGTACCTACTCTCTAAATGAGGTAGATTCGAATTATATGGCAGGATTAAGTAAAGGGATAGTTGGTTTTAAAATTAAGATTAGTAAAATAGAAGGAAAAGCGAAGTTAAGTCAAAATCATTCTGTAGAGAGACGGAATTTAGTTGTGGAGGAACTTGAGAAAGTTGGTAGTGAGGGGAGTAGGGGGATTGCGGAGTTGATGAGAAAATAAAGTCTACATGAAAGGAAAATATTCTAAATAAGCGTATTTAAAAAGACCTCCTTAATTGAAGGTCTTTCGTTTTTTAAAGCGCTTTTACAGCTGTTGTTGAGTTGTAGTCTTTACTTACGTCAACAGATTGGACAAAGTCAGGCCTTTGTGGTGAAGGGAAATCTGCATGACTTGCTTGATATGTAAACGAACTATTTACCCCAATAGACACAATTCCGATAACAGATAATCCTAATAAGATGGAACCAATTTTTCTTATCATTTTAATGCCCCTTTCTCAAACGTTTTTTCTTTTGCTTGTAACGCTTTATGAAAATACTCGCTTGCTTTTATATGATTATTTTCATCGTAAAGTTTAACGGCTAACTTTTCTGAATATTCCTGAGTGTAGTTATATAAAGATTCTTTGTCGAAATACGCAATTCCTTCAAGAATAATTTTTTCTAAGTCTTCAGTTGACTCGTTATTGTTAAGGGACTCTAAAATTTTAAAGTGAAGCATATATTCTTCATTGTTAAGTTCTGTACAAATTTTTAATCCTTTTTTTATAAGTTCTGAAGCGATATTTATTTCACCAAGTTTAGAATGTTCCCTAGCTTGTAAGAAAATTGCTTTGAAATGGGTAGGCATTTTTGTCGTTACTTCAGATAGATGGCGAATAGCCAGTGTTGATAGGTTTTGATTGGCATATAGCCAGCCTAAATTATTACGAACTCTTAAAAGTAAAGATTCTTCATTTTGTTTTTGTAAAATATTGATTGCGGAGTTGTAGTGTTCTTCAGCTTGCTCGTATTGTCTTAATTGTACACATGATGCACCTATAACGCTTTCACATGAAGCGACATTTTTTTCATAATCTCTATACATGAAAAATATTTCTCGAGCTTTATTAGCATATTGAATTGCTTCAATAGGTTTATAAAAATGTTGATTAAAGATAGCGAATCGGTAATTATATTCTGCTTCCTCTAGTTTATCTGAAACATTAACTAATAGCTTTTCAGCTTTTTCATAATGTTCACTTGCTAAATTATAATTTGTTGTTAAAGTAGCATGAATCGCTTTAAATAAATGATAGTAGTAAGAAAGTTGGTGATTAGGTGAAATCGCGTAAGAATCTATTTTATTGAAACTGTCTTTTGTGATGCTTAAACCATCAGTTAAAACTTTGAAACGAAAATTTAGTAGAGAATAGTATAACGCTAAGTTTTCATCTTCCTCAAAGTTTAGTTCCTTTTCCTCAATTTCATGCTTTAAGTTTGTCGCCTGGGACACATCTTGTTTAAGCATAGCTAAATACCAATCATTAAATAATTTCGTAATTTGTTCATTACCTTGTAGTTGAACGTTCATGAAATCCCCTCGCTTTTTGAATATTCTTATAAAATATATTATCAAAAATAACAATATTTAGAAATGTAATTTTTATTTCTCAATATTTGTTTAACAAGCTCATGAGTAAGTCTATTGGAATAGTTAGGTTTTTGTTTTGGAGTAAAGAAAAGGAATCGGGGGAAGTGCATTTTAAAGTTCTAGTTGAGAGGCGAGAGTATAAAAAAGGTGTGCTCACACAATTTGTATGAACACACCTTTTTACATATTAAACAATCAAGTCCCACAAAAAGTACGATAAGGACGATTCGTCGGTGCAGGTGGAACACAGTATTCTTCTTGATCTGTAGCATACGCATAAGGATTTGATAGAGCTTCAAGAAGTTTTTCCATTACGCTATAGTCGCCATTTGCCACAGCTGCTTCTAGCGCTTCTTCTACGCGATGGTTTCTTGGGATGATGGATGGGTTATTATTTTTCATCATTTCGTAGGCGTTTTCTTTCGATTCTTCTTGTCTTTCTAATCGAGATTGCCACAGTTTGTACCATTCTTTAAATTCAGGACTTTCAAATAGAGCTGTATTTTCTATAGTATCAAGAGTTAATGAACGGAATGTATTTGTGTAATCTGCTTTAAATTTCTCCATCATTTTTAAAAGTTGCTCAATAAGTGATTGATCTTGTTCCTCACTGCTAAATAGTCCTAATTTCTTTTTCATTCCAATGAACCACAGGTTTTCATATTGTACGCTAAATTTTGAAATTTCGTCTTGAGCAATTTTTAATGCTTCTTCTTCATCTTCATGCAGAATTGGTATTAAAGATTCTGCTAGTCGCGCCAGGTCCCATGCGGCCATATATGGTTGATTTCCATATGCGTAGCGACCTTGTGTATCAATAGAGCTAAATACAGTTCCTTGGTCGAAATTGTCCATAAATGCACAAGGGCCGTAATCAATCGTTTCTCCACTAATCGTTATATTGTCAGTGTTCATTACGCCATGGATAAATCCAACAAGTTGCCATTTAGCGATGAGACTTGCTTGTTTCTTTATGACTTCTTGTAGTAATGCAGTATATCGATTTTCATGTGCTTCAATTTCTGGATAATGCCTTTTTATCGTATAGTCAGCTAGCGATTTAAGGTCATCGATGGAACCTCGAGCAGCAGCATATTGAAATGTGCCGACACGTATATGACTGCTAGCGACTCTAGTTAAAATTGCTCCAGGTAACTTTGTTTCCCGATATGTTGGCTCGCCTGTTGTGACAACTGCTAAACTGCGAGTAGTTGGAATATCAAGTGCATACATTGCTTCACTAATAATATACTCACGTAGCATCGGACCGAGTGCAGCACGACCATCACCACGGCGTGAATACGGAGTAGGGCCAGAACCTTTCAGTTGAATATCAAAACGTTTACCTGAAGGAGTAATTTGTTCACCTATTAAAAGCGCGCGACCGTCGCCTAACATATTAAAATGTCCAAATTGATGACCTGCATACGCTTGTGCTAATGGATGAGCTCCTTCTGGGAGTGCATTACCAGCGAAAATAGCAATTTCAACTTCTTTTTTCAATTCTTCAGGATTAAAGCCAAGAGATATTGCTAGCGAATGATTTAGTTTAACTAGCTCCGGTGAACTTACTGGAGTAGGGGGGATTTCTGTATAAAATGATTGTGGTAAAGTTGTATAACTATTATCTAAATTCCAACCAGCTTCATTATTTTTAGTCATTTTATCTCCTCCTTGTTTATTTTTTTATAATGTATTTGTACGTATGTATTCTTTGTAAAATTAGCTAAAAGTATAATATGATATTTCCCCTTAAAATCTATTGTAAGGACTTCAGTGTGCTATGTCTATTTAACAGCAAATATAAAAACTCCATTTAAAAAATGGAGTTTTTATTACTACTTAATTTTTACGATTATTTTTCCTTTTGCTCTTCCAGCCTCTGAATATTCCATTACTTTTTGAGTATCTTCAAAAGGGAAAACTCGGTCGATTACCGGTTTGATTTTTCCAGCTTCAATATAGTTTGCGATAGTACGTAATTGATCCCCACTTGGCTTCATAAATAAAAATGAATATTGCGCATTATGCTTTTTTTCAAGTGCAGTAAGTTTTTTGCTTGCTAATGAAAATAAGAGTGTTTTAAAAAATCCGGAACCAAATTCTTTACCGAAACGAGCATTTGGCATTCCTGAAACAGAAACAATGTTGCCGCCGCTTTTTATAATATTGAATGATTTTTCAAGTGTTGTACCGCCGATTGTATCAAATACTGCATCATAATCTTTTAGTATTTCTTCAAATTTTTCTGTTTTGTAATTGATAATCTCATCTGCGCCAAGAGACTTTACTAAATCAGAACCAGCTTCACTAGCAGTTGTTGTAACGGTAGCGCCCATTATTTTTGCTAACTGAATTGCGAAAGTACCAACACCACCAGACCCAGCGTGAATTAAAATCTTTTGTCCTTTTTGTAAGTGCATAATGTCATGTAGTGCTTGATAGGATGTTAAGCCAACGAGTGGAATCGACGCGGCTTCCTCAAAACTTAAATTTTTTGGTTTTAAAGCTATATCATCCTCATGAATGGCTATATATTCCGCGAAAGTACCGATCTTATTTTTTCTTGGGCGTGCATATATTTCATCGCCGACTTTAAAAAGAGTTACTTTTGATCCAACTTTTACGATGACACCAGAAAAGTCATTACCAAGGATTAGGGGCATTTCATATTTAAGTAACATCTTTACTTTTCCATCACGTATTTTAAAGTCAATTGGGTTAATACTAGCTGCATGAATTTCTGCGAGCACTTCATGTTCATTTATTTCAGGAGTAGGTACTTCTGCCATACGCATTGGAACTTTCCCGTATTTATCAATTATCATTGCTTTCATTTCTTATACCTCCACATTTCAATAAAGTGAAACTTTAATCAGTGGGGGTTTTCTTCATCCCCCACTGATTATTAGTTGAACCAATCGGACTTTAATGGGCAGTTGATCCCCTACCTAACTTCTTTGCTTTCGCTGAATTTTGAGGCGGGGGTCTTACTGCCCATTAAAGCGGGATAAAAGTTGTGCAATAGCTTTTCAATATCTAATACAAGATTTTTTAATACACCTAATTTTGTACGTATATCAATATAATAAAAGTTTTTTGTACCTTCTTTTCGCATTAAAATAATACCGGCTTCTCGTAAAATTCTAAGGTGATGTGATACCGCTGGTCGAGAAAGGTGTGTTTGTTTCGTAATTTCTCCTACACGTAATCCGGTTTGACATTCCGTTTCCATGAGAACTAACAAAATAGCTTGACGTGTTTCATCGCCAATTGCCAATAATACTTTTTGAGAATCAATAAAATCTTTTTTTATAACATTTAATTGTTCTTGTTTATTCATTTCAATCACTTTACCTCCTGGTAATTAGTCGAAAGGTTTAAGATGATGAACCATTACATCGATACGGTAATGCTACATGATTGTTGTATGAGCTGCAATATTGGGAAAGAAAATCGAGACGAATGAAATTATATGTGTTGAAAATGAGAGGGAATAGAAAAGAATTTCATAATATATTGTTTACAGAAGATAAAGGATGAGGGTTTTATAAAAAATAAGCAGTCGTAACCCTGTATAACTTATAGGGTACGACCGCTTATCATGTTGGTGTCTACTAAAGTGAGTTGTTTCGTTTTACTCTTTCATACATGCATAATGCAAGCAGATTATAGATGTATGAAAAAATAAAAGTAATTTGGGGCGTAATCTATCTATATGATAATTCAAAATGAAATATAAGTCTATATCTTTGTTGTTTTTTTGATTATATTTATATCACTGAGCTCAGAACAATGATGGGAGGATAAATATATGAAATCGAATTACGTACCAGTTTTAATTATTGGAGGAGGATTATCAGGGTTAGCATCTGCGCTATTCCTTGCAAAACATAACGTTGATTATTTATTGGTTGAAAGGCACCCGTCTACTGCAATTCATCCAAAAGCAGGTGGAATCACTTTTCGTACGATGGAGTTATTTCGAGAATTAGGTTTAGAACAAAGAATTAGATTGGCGGGTAAAGCATTAGAAAATTGCCGAGGAAGAATAGCAGTTCATACGATAGCTGAGGCGAATAAGGAAGAATTGGCAAAAATGCGGGCGACTCAGTATGGAAATGATGAGAAGTTACTTCAAAAAATAGAAGAGATTAGTCCATCAAAACAAACGGCTTGTTATCAAATTATTTTAGAAGAGATGATGTTACAAGAAGCGAGGTCATTAGATGGAGAATTATCTTTTTATCATGAATTGGTTTCTTATGAACAAAATGAGCACGGAGTAATCGCAACGATTCGGAATCGTGAAACGGAAGAAGAAAGTATTATTCATTGTGACTATGTAATTGCAGCAGATGGAGCGAAAAGTAAAATACGTGAGCAGCTAGGGATAAGTACTGAGGGACGAGGTACAATCGGTGGCTATTATATGAATATTTATTTTGAAGTGGATTTAAGTGAGTTTATACAAGGAGATGCATTTGGTTTTACTATGGTACTTCATCCGGAAGTTCTTGGTGCGCTTATTCCAGTTGATAACGAAAGAAGATGGATTTATCATGTATCCTACGATCCATTAAAAGGAGAGGGACCAGAGGATTTCACTATAGAACGCTGTAAACAAATTATTCAAACCGCAATTGGAAGCACAAATGTTGAGCCAGAAATAGTAAGTGTTTTACCGTGGGAAGCGACAGAAAGTACTGCTACAAAATTTCAAGATAATCGCATTTTTTTAGTTGGTGATTCAGCACATATTATGCCCCCAACTGGAGGATTCGGTTCAAATACAGGAATACAAGATGCGCATAACTTAGCTTGGAAATTAGCAGCTGTTATAAAAGGGAAAGCAAATCCAAAATTGTTAGAAACATATCATAAAGAGAGATATCCTGTTGCAAAATTAACGACAGAGTATGCGAGTAGTTTATTGTTCCGTGCTGCAAGTAGAGAGGAAGGCAGTTTGAATAATATGGATGGATTAGCTGTAACTGTTGGGTATCACTATTGTTCAGAGGCGATAGTAGATGACTCAGCTACTCCACATAGAATGGATATCGTAGAGTTGAACGGAAGACCTGGAACGCGAGCACCACACTTTTGTGGAACGTATGATGGAAAAGAAATTTCTATACTTGATTTATTAGGAAATGATTTTGTGTTACTTATTGGAGCAGAAAATCACGCTTGGGCCGAGTGTGCACAAGATGTTTCATCTGAATTAGGAATAAATATAAAAGTGTATCGAGTAGGTTTAACCGGAGACTTTATTGCTCAAGAAAATGTTTTTCGTGAATTATATGGGATAGAGAATGAAGGAGTTGTACTAATTAGACCAGATGGATTTATTGGATGGCGTTCGGAAAAAGCAGTGGTAAATCCAGATGTAATGCTGGAGGAGGTAATGAGTAATTTATTATGTGGTTTTTAAGTAACTACGGAAGTATTGTCTTATATAGGACGATACTTCTATTTTTTTGGCTTACAAAATAAAATTGTTTAGTGAAGAGACATTATTATTATAAAAACATATGTAAATTAATTCCCTTTCTCTTTGTGGTTATTAGAATTTTTTTAGTTTTTAGTTATAAGTGTTGGCAATTACTAGATTGAATCATTTTTTTATTGTATTATATTTCCTAGAGATTATATATTACGCTAGAGAGTGGGACTATTTGACTATTGAACCTCTTATTTTATCAAATAAAGAAGTATATGTATTAACGGGTATATTTGACCATGAAACAATGATTGGAATTGAGAACCCCTTTGAAAATTGGTCAGATGAGGAAATAGACAAAGAATTAGATGTAATGTACGAGAATTGGACAAACGAAGAGCTACTCATAATAAAAGAAGATGAAACATTATGTGACAAACAACTTTTAGAATATTTTCGTATTTGTTTAACTACAGGATTTGTTATTGAAGTACAGATAAGTAAAGACATTACTTTAGAAAAAAACATTTTCTATTTTAGTGAGAAAAAGGTTATACAAAATGTAATAACAGATGATAACGGTGAAAAACAATGTACATTTAAAGAATGCGGGACACCAGAGGTAGCTTGGCAATTTATATATCAAGCATTACAGCCTAAAAATACTTTCTCTTGTCCAAATTATACATTTAAAATCCCTTCTTCTGCATATAAGGAAACTATTTTAAATCAATCAAACAAGCAATTAGTAGATTACTTGAAACTTTACTTAGATGATGAAGCTTCCTTAGAGTTAGCAAACATTATACATAATCGTGAAGAATTAAATACTGTTCAAGTTCATTATTATATAAAGGACTCATGGTCTACAGATTGTATTCAGTTTTTATATAGTCAAAACCAATATTGGCTAATCCAAAAAGTTTTAGATAATGAGCAAACACAAACGAATTTTATTTGCCTTGATACCTTTACAATTACTGAAGAGATAAAGAAAATGGTACTTTATCTTAAATCATTAGGGGGTAAAACAAGGTGAGCGGTGAAATTAAGGTTACTCCTGACCATTTAAGGAAACTAGCTTCTAATATAGAACAAACAGCTCATGAGCTATCTGAAACACATCAACGTATCAATCAGCAGTTATTTGATCTTCCTTTCCAAGTATCTGGAAGAGATGCTGTGTTAAATCAATCCCAATACGCAGGCTCAGTGTTAGCTACTATAACGACAGTTTTAAAAGAACATAGTGATGCATTAAGAAAAGCTGCTGACCGTTTTGAGAAGGCTGATCAACAAGAAGTTTCATTTGGGGAAGAAGCAATTGATGTTAATTGGTTTGCACCGTTGGGTGGCGATATTGGTGATTGGAAAGATAACCCTACGGGATCATTATTTACTTTACTTGGTACTGTAACTGAAGGTGCAGCTGCCTACAAGTTGGCAGCTTTACATAATAAAGGTTTGCGTGTAACACCCTACACAAATAAAAAAGGAAAAGAAATGGTAAGGTTTCAAAATCGGACCGTACTAAAGGATAAAAATGGACTTAATGTGATAAGGCGTACAAAATTACCTTTAGCCGAAGTAAAGCAAATAGACGATGTAAAAAGACATGTTTTATCACCAAAAGAATTTCTTAAAGATTCATTGAAATTAAAAACAAATGCTTTAGGCTATGCAGCTGTAGGATGGGATGTAATTAATGATACAAAGGAAAATATTGAAAATAAAGCGTCAAAAACTAAGCTAGCTGGTGATATTATTGGTACTTACAGCAATTGGGGTTGGTACAACTGCTGTAAGTACCTTTGCGGGAGCCAAAGCAGGTGCATTGGTTGGAACTTTTTTGGGAGGTCCAATCGGAACTGTTGCTGGAGCTTGTATTGGCTTTGGTGTTTCTATAGGAGCTAGTATAGTAACAGATGGAATTAAGTTTAACAAAGGTGATTGGAATCATGATGGTAAACAGGATTCGATAAAAGATAGAGTTAAATCTGGAATCGGAGCAGCTTTAGATAAATTTTTTTAGTTTTTGGGAGATTAATATGGAAAAATACCACGGAAAAAGTACAGAACAAATTATTCAGAAATTGATGCCTGACAGTGTAAGATCGAGTGTCGTTATGGTGTGGGTAGTTATTAATTTTATGATTTTAACCCCATTTTTATTTCCTCCAACCTTTACTATATACTTATATATAATTTTACCTTTTCTTTTGACTGCTAATATATGGGGGGTATGGGTGTTTTTTTGCAAACCAAATGAGCCAAGGTTGGTACACATTTTATATAATGGATTTATGGGAATAACTTTTTCTTTTGGAAGCTTTATAGTGATTCAAAAGATTGCATATACCTTTATTAAAATTGAAACACCTTTGTTTTTTATTGTTACTTTTCTGCTTTACATTCTTACAATCTATAAATTGATTTCTATTGGAATGAAAAGTTTTTTAAGGCGATTAAACAATGAAGAAAATGACGATATAAAAATTTCTCCAATTGTTTATTTATCAGGATTGGGATATATTATTGGACAAATATGTATAGGTACATTATCACAAAACGGTTTAGCGACGGTCTTAATTTTAGTCTTTTCTTTATTTGCTGTTGTGCTTAGTATATCTGGAGTATATATATGGGTATATGTTGATTTGAAGAGGAAGGAAATGGATGGGATGCATAATGGACAAATATAATGGCAACAACATAGTGGATTGTATACGAATATTAATACCATTTGATATAAGGAATATTGTAGGCTTTGTATGGTTCTTTATGAATTTTATGCTACTTATCATTTTATTCATATTTCCACCGTACAATATATACTCTTACGTAGCTTTTCCATTTTATATGATATGTAATCTATGGGGAATTTGGGTTTCTATTCATAAGCCTCGGCAGCCTCAATTGCAACATTTACTATATTCTGGATTTGTTGCGTTAAGTATTTCATTTTGTAGCTTCATAGCTGTGCAAAAGTTAGCTTACGAATTCGTAGAAATAGAGTCACCTTTATTTTTTATTCTATCGCTTATTGCATATAGTTTAATTGTTTATAAATCTGAATTATTCTGGATTAAATATTTTACAGCCCGCTTAAGGGGTACAACTGATCAAAATGTGAAAATCCCTAAAATTTTATTTTGTTCAAGTTTAGGTTATATGATTGGTCAAGTTATTATTGGTGTTTTGAGTCAAAAGGCTATGGCTATTGTATTAATCATTCTCGCTTCATTTTTTTCCATTGTGTTCATAGCTCTAAGTACACATTTGTATTTTTACTTTGATTTCAAAAAACAATGTATTGCTTCAGGACATTTTAAAAAATTACATTCTCAAAAGAAGCCTAGGCTGTCAAGGAAGGAAAGGAGACAATCCGTGGCTGCTTCGGGATATGTAAATATACCACATTCTCAAAAGAAACCTAAACTTGCAAGAAAGGATATAGGAAATTAAGAATTTGTAATTAAGTAAAACCCAGATTTACGTAAATATCACGTCAAATGACAATAGAATTTTATCTTGTATGAATGGAAATTAAAGAAGTTAGATAGGAATTAGGCTGTACAGAAAAATTCGATGTGTTCAAATACTAATTAGTATAAGATAGATATATAACTTATACTGATTAAAGCTTTACCGTACTGAAAAAATAATATTCACAAATTTTAATAGGTTTGGTATGATTAATTTCGACAAGTTAATTGAGGCTGGAGATATTTGAGATAAGCCATAAATTTATTTAGGGATACAGAAGTGTCCTCTAAATAATTTATGGCTTTTTTTATTGATGAAATGTAATCAATAGGAAGTTACATGTGAATAGGAGGGATATGGAAAATAAATAGTATAGTAATAAAATAGGAGAATTATATTTGTAAGATTGGAATTTTAATATAGGCTTATAAAAATAATGAAAGTGTATCTTCTATTTCGTGTAAATCTCATTAACTTGTTGAAATTTGCAACGTAGGAAGGGTTAGAAGGATGAGAAAGATTATTAGCGTTTTAGTTATTTTCTTTATGACGGGAAGTATCTTTGTTGGGGGAGCTGTTCATGCGAAAGCAGAAGGAAAGCATGAGTGGAATAAGAATAAGTTTTTAAATATTGCACATCGCGGAGCAAGTGGACATGCACCTGAGCATACTTTTGCTTCTTATGATCTTGTGAAAAAAATGAAAGCGGATTATTTGGAGTTAGATATTCAGTTAACTAAGGACGGCCAGTTAATCGCAATGCATGATACAGCAGTTGACCGCACTACAAATGGTACAGGGGAAGTACGAGATAAAACATTAAGTGAAATAAAGAGCTTAGATGCAGGATCTTGGTTCAATAAAGCTTATCCAGAAAAAGCTAAGCAAGAGTATGTTGGACAAAAGATTCCGACTCTTGAAGAAATCTTCCAAAAGTACGGAAGAAGCATGAAGTATTACATTGAAACAAAATCACCAGATGTGTATCCAGGAATGGAAGAGAAATTGTTAGCGTTGTTAAATAAATATAATTTAGTAGGTCAAAACATGTCTTCTAGCCGTGTTATGATTCAATCATTTAGTAAAGATAGTTTAACAAAGATTCATAGTATGAATAAAAATATTCCGTTAGTTCAACTGCTTTGGTATTATCCAAATGAAAATAATGAGATTGTTGAATGGTCTGGTATTACACATGAACCGAAAAGTGTAACGAATGATGATTTTCAAGAAATTAAAAAGTATGCAGTTGGTATTGGGCCAAACTTACGCAATGATAACGGAGAACTAATTATTGATGAGTCATATATGAAAATGGCAAGGAAAAATGGACTGTTAATTCACCCGTATACAATTAATGAGAAACCAGATATGAGATTGTTAATTAAATGGGGTGCTACAGGAATGTTTACAAATTACCCTGATCGATTACATAGTGTGTTAAACGAAAAATAAATAGGAGAAAAGGTATACCGACGTTTTGGTATACCTTTTTCTATTATGCTAGATGATAGTAGTAGGATACATATTCCTCTAAGCCTTGAACTTCTTTTTCAGGAGGCTCAATGCCGCCTTTTCTACCATAGCAAATATTTCTCAAGTATTCTCCAAAAATCATAGAGCGACTCTTTTCATTTTCCATCCAGTTATATCTATTCATTATAAACTCACCATCGAAACTTGTATCAAATGTATATGGGATACAAGTAATAGTTTTAGGTAGATATTTTTTTAATACTCTAAATTGCCGACCAGCTCCTAAACTTTTGCATACAAATAGTAGCCGATTAATTTTTGTGAAATCAAAAATCTTTTTTGCTTCAATTACATTAGCGATTGAATGGAGGGAGTTTGTCTCGAATAGGATAGCGTCTTTTGATATGCCGTGTTCCATTAATTTATGTACAATTACTTCTGCTTCTGACAAATCCCCGTAATTCCAGCTTGGATGTTTCATGCCATGCAAACTAGTACCACCTGTAACGATAATTTTATTTCCTAAACCCTGTCGATAGGCTTCTAGAGGAGCTTGCCAATTGCCAGGGTGAGAACCGCCGAAAACGAAAATAACATCACATTTTTGTGGTGTTATTTCTTTTAGAAAAGTGATTTCTGTAATTTGATCGATTTGTTTTTTCGTAAGAGTAGGGACATCAGGATATTTAGGGATTACCATTTGAAAACCTCCAATAAAGTAAAATAATAAATTCATTATATAGCGATTTTGTTAGGTGAAAAAAGGGAAGCTTTTCATTTGAAGGTACCCCTTTTAAGTTAATTCTCCAACAAACCAAATTTCTTTTTTATAGCATTCACCTTCATCATAAATGATCTCTTGGAAGTGCAAGGTTTGAAAGGGAGGATAAATTGAAATTCCCCATGTCTTCCAAAAATCAGATTTATTTGAAAGAGGAATCCATTTTTGAAATTTACTATTTCTATTAAAGAAATTATGAAAGTAGTCTTCATTTTTAAATATAATTATTTGTGAATCCCACAAACTTTCTATAGAAATCAAAACAACAACTCGATATGTATGTGTATCGCTCGGTTTTATTTTTATTAAATGGTTTGCTTGATTTAATAGAGTTTGTATACATAATCGTTTTACTTTTTTAGGTGTTTTACACGAATTGATAAAAGCTTGGGAAACTGGTAAAGGCATATACCAATATTCATCGTTATAGAAAGCAGAAGGGAACGTTTTTGTATGTTCTTCAATTCGCTTTATCATCGTGTTTGTTTTACGCTTCATCCCACGTATTTTCTTTTCACGCATTGTTAAATCATCTCCATAAATTTTTGTAATGCAGCTGAGTGATATATATCTTTTCTAGTAATAAAAGTAGTAGGAACCTTTTTGAATCTATTTGGTAAAGGGTTGAATGATAAGTTATGTGCATGACCATTTAAAATAGATTTCATCATAATTGCTACGCCCATATTTGATTTTACACAGGCGAGTATTGCTTCAATTGTTCCGAACTCTAATATTCGTTTAGGCGAGATGCCTTCTTCTTGAAGCCAGTCTTCTAATAAACTTCTATAATAGCAACCTTGACTAAAAGCGAGTAAATTCATATCTTCTATGTCTGTAAGAGAGGGTAAAGGTTTTTTACTAATGAGAACTAATTCTTCTTCACGAAATACACTTGTATGAAGTTCAGCGTGCTGAGTAGAGCCAGCTATAAACGCTCCGTCTAGTTTTCTTTCTAACACTAGCCTAATTAGTTGTTCGGTCGTATTTGTTTCTAAAATCAATTCGACTTTTGGGTGTTTCTCATAGTAGGCCGTTAATATAGAGGGAAGCCTTACCGCAGTTGTAGATTCTGTACATCCGATTTTCAACGTGCCCTTTGGCTCAGTTCCATTACTTTGAACCGCTTTTATAGATTGATCCATTAAGTGGATAATTTGTTTAGCGTATGTTAATAAAATCTCACCGTTAGAAGTTAAAGTTACACCTTTTCCGTTACGGTAAAATAAAGGCACACCTAATTCATTTTCTAGTTGTTTCATACGCATTGTTACGCCTGATTGTACATAGTTCAAATTTTTAGCTGCGTGAGAAATATTATTTTCCTTCGCAACTTCGTAAAATACAGTTAAATCTTTTATGTCCACGTATCATCCCTCCGAAAAGGTATCAATTTTTTTGATGGATTATATGATGAATATTTATTTTATATGATATCAGAACTTTCATACAATGGAAGGGGGTGGAGGGATGATTGTGTTAATCGAAGAAAGGATGAAAAGTACTTATAAGTGGATGATGTTAATTGTTGCGACGATTGCTCAAACAACAGCGACGCTTATAACGTATGGTGTTGGAGTTTTGGCGTTATTTTGGAAAGAAGAATATGCGCTTACGAATATGGAGAGTGGATTGTTAGTAAGTGTTGTAAATGTTGGACCATTATTTTGTATGCTTTTTGTTGGGCGGCTACTTGATCAATATGATGAAAAGTTGTTAATTTCTATAAGTTCATTTTTGCTAGGAGGTTCTTTTTTACTAACTAATATAGTAAATGGATTTAATGGTCTGTTATTTGTACTTTTATTAGTAGGAATGTTTTATAGTGTGTCCCAGCCAGGAGGAAGTAAAGTGATTTTAAAATGGTTCCCAAAAGAAAATCGTGGATTAGCGATGGGAATAAGGCAAGCTGGTATCCCGATTAGTGGCGCATTAGCGGGAGTGCTAATCCCGTTTCTTACAATACAATATAATGTGACTTACGCGATAAATAGTATGGCATGCATTTGTATCATTGGAGGATTATTATTTTTTATGTTTTATAAAGAGCCATATGTTCAAGAGGATGCAAGGAAAGGACATATTAAAATTTCTTTTTGGACGCAGCTAAAAGTAGTGATATGTAAAAAAGAGTTGTATCCAATATATATAACGGGTATTTGCATGATTTCATTGCAAATGGTGTTAGTTGGGCACTTCATGAAATTTTTAGTAAGGGAAGAATCCATTACATCTATTGTAGCCGGAACAGTATTTTCAGTGATGTTCTTTTCTGGAATGATTGGCCGTGTTGTATTAGCAGCTAGTAGTGATTTGTTTTATAAGGGGAATCGGCATACGCCTTTATTTATAGCTGTTTGTGCTTCTATCGGCTTGATTCTATTGTTAGTCATGAGCATACATACAGTAACGAGTGGAGTGTTGTATGGTGTAAGCGCATTGTTAGGATTCTTTTCAATTGGTTGGTTTAGTCTTTTTATTGTTGAAGTTGCTGAATTGGCAAGTGAAGAATCTGTTGGAATAACAGTTAGTTTGGCACTTACATTCAATCAAGTTGCGATTATTGTTGCACCTGTTTTATTTGGTTATATTGTCGATGAGAAAGGGTATACGTATGCGTGGTTGTGTATAGTGATATTATTAAGTATCTCGGCAGTGAGTTTATATCGTAAAAACAAAAAATAAAAGAAAGTTAGCAATGTAAAATTTTTATGAAGAAAGTCTAAAGAAATGCCGAATGAGCGACATTTCTTTTTTTATATGTTGTATAATCAAAATGCAAATGAGATTCGTTTTCATTGGTGTTCATTGCCTCTTTTGAAATTGCCTGTAACTTTAGCCATAATGAGTTGTTTTTCTGTATCGTTATGTGCATGATTTATTTTGTTTGAAAATTTTTCAGCATCATTTCCTTTTAATATCGTAATTTGTTTTCCGTAATATTCAATTAAAAATATATTATTTTTTGTTACCCTATAATGAAACATCATATCATCTAAACGATTGCGTTTATCAGTATTTTTCATGTTTATAGCTCCTTTTTGATAATGTGTAACAAATGTTACATAAGATATTGAAATTATAGTAGGGTGTATCCGATTGTAAGGTGGAAATTTTGCAAGAAAGAAATACAATAGAGAGTAGTCAAAAACTGAATATGAGAAAAAGGAATCTAGTTCACTTAGGTGAATAATAGATAGATAATAATATAAAGTATTTGAAAATTAACAGATATAGAATAGAATGGATGCGCGTTAAGTGAAACTAGATAAAAGAGGGTTCCTATTATGCTAAAGAAATGGTTAATTGTTTTCTTTATTTTTGCTATTTTTTGTGGGAGTGTCGTTGCACTAATACATGTAAATAAAGGAAAGAAATATGATATAAAGGCATTTTCTAATGTAAATAGTAAGCAAAAGGACGGTATGCAAGAAGTTGATGCAAATGAAAAAAAGCGCTATGAAGTTGTAGCTGGAAAACTAGATCAATATTTAAAAGATAAAGGATTTAATGGGAGTGTTCTTGTAGCTAGTAAAGATCATGTAATTTTACGAAAAGGTTATGGATATGCGAATGTGAAAGATAAAGTAGTAACAACGCCAAGAACGAAATATCGCATTGGTTCTATTACGAAAACAGTCGTTGCAATATCTATTATGCAGCTAAAAGAAAAAGGGAAATTAAATATTGAAGACAATGTAAATAAGTATATTCCATCATTTCCGGCAGATAAAAACATTACGTTACGAAATTTGTTAACACATACGTCTGGGTTGCCAGATCAGGGACAAGGTAGGGTTGATGCGGCGTCACGATTAAAGTTAGTAACGTGGATTGGTGCACAAAAATTGCAATTTCCTGCAGGGACTGGGTGGAAATATACAGATTATAATTATATGGTGCTTGCGTATATTGTAGAAAAGATATCGAATAAACCGCTCGCTGAATATGTGAAAGAAAATATTTTTACGTCTGTTGAAATGCATGAATCTGGAATGGGTGCAACTCTCCCTGAAGATATTTTTTTAGCAGAAGGTTATACGAAAAAAGATAACGAGTTAATAGCTGCGCCTCGGTTAAAAATGAATTGGCTGTATGGGTGTGGTGAAATGTATACGACTGTTGAAGATATGAAAAGATTAGATGAGGCTATTATGGATGGAAAACTGCTGTCTAAACAAAGTGTATTAGATATGTTTACTGCATCACCTGTAAGAAAATATGGATTTAGCTTCTATACTAATCCAGATTATTATCATAATCATGGTGTATTAGCTGGTTGGAATACATTTAATAATTTTAACCGGGATAAACGAACGTTTGTCATATTATTCTCTAACGTACAAAATGGTATGAATGATTCATTTAATCAGGAGTTTAGGAAAATGGCGAATGATTTAATAGAAGGAAAATAATAATTTTAAAAGTCGGTATTGATATGTAATGATCAATACCGATTTTTTTTATTTCGTAAAGTTCAGCGTGCTAAATAAGTAGGTAAGGAAGGTAGTTGAATAAATACATATAGTTAGTTAAATGATATGAATGCAAAGAGAAATTGGTAATTTTTACATTGAAGAAAAAGCTTGAGCTTCACACTATGTGAAGCTTTATATTATTGGAGATAGGAACAGGAGGTTGAAAAAATGAAAAAAGTAGTAAAGTTTTGTTTAATAAGTGTATTATCCGCAACGATTATTAGTGGTTGTTCTTTTGAAGGTGGTAATGAAAATGCAAAAGGGAAAGAGAGTGAAAAAGTAGAGGTACAGAAAAAGGTTGGAAAATATACGATGCCAGATGAAAAAGATAAACATGAAGGTACATGGTTGCAATGGCCTCATGAATACACATATGGTCAAGAATATAAGCAGGAAGTTGAACCGATTTGGGTTAAGATGGCAAGCGCTTTAACTGAGGGTGAAAAAGTTCATATTGTTGCATACGATGAGGAAGAGAAAGAGCGCATCAATAATCTTTTAATAGATAAAGGACTGAATATGGATAAAATTGATTTCTTTATCGCTCCTACTGATGATGTATGGGCAAGAGATAGTGGACCGATTTTTGTTTATGACAATAATAAAAATCTCAAAATATTAGATCCGGCATTTAATGGTTGGGGAAAGAAAACACCTTATAAAAATGATGCTCGTATACGTGAAAATGTTAGTAAACAATTAGGGATTGAAAGGATTGATTGGGGGAACTTTGTCCTTGAAGGCGGCGCAATTGAATTAGACAGTAATGGGACTGCTTTATTAACTCGAAGTGCAGTAACAAATAAAAATAGAAATCCAAATTTATCAGAAAAGGAAATTGAAAAGTATATAAGTGACCTAGGAGTATCAAACTTTATTTGGTTAGATGGAGTACCTAATTTAGATATTACTGATTTTCATATCGATGGATTTGCTAAATTCCATGGTAAATCTACCATTGTAACGATGAAAGAAGATGACCTAGCCGAATGGGGTTTGTCAAACAAGGATATGGATACATTGTTAGATGCAAAAAATGCTTCAGGACAGAAGTATAAGTATGAATACTTACCCCTTAGTAAAGATAAAGTTACTTTAGAAAATGGAAAAGCTCTCGATTATAAAGGCTCGTATATCAATTATTATATTGGGAATGCTGTGGTATTGGTTCCTAATTATAATGATCCGAATGATAAAATCGCAAACGATACGATTCAGAAGTTATATCCAGATCGTAAAGTAGTTGGTATTGATGTGAGAGAGCTTTATAAAAATGGCGGCATGATTCATTGTGTTACACAGCAACAACCGATTCAATTGAAATAATCGATTGAAATTCAGCAACCTACCGACAAAATAGGTACATTGTTACCTTTATCTATTTTGTCATGTTTTATTTTTCGCAAAAAGGAGCAAGGGCATTGAAAGGAATAATATTAACTAGTTTCATAATGATAGGGCTTATGATTCTATTATTAAATTTCATACTTTCATATAAATTTTTATTATTGTATTTTAAAACCCTGTCAAGAGTCAATTTTTCGCTCAACCACGGCTATATATTTTTTATATAAATATATAATATTTCTTCGTGCTATAATCCATTCATGAAATGTGCACGTTTCGAACATTGTTATGAAAAGAGAAATAGTTGGCATAGTGAAATTAGTTATTCAACCATTATTAAAAAGCGAGGTAAATAATATGGAACAAAAACATAATGGAATTATTTTTACTGCAATACCAGATAAATCAAATGCATATTATCGTCCATTTTATGAAGACCTGATTTATTTTAATGAATACTTAAATGAAAATAAATCATTTACTGATCAACTTGTTTCTTTATCCATTGAAGAGCAAGACTTTCATACAAGCTTTTTTGAGTATGATGATATTTGGCTAAGAGATGTTGCACCAGTTGTTACAAATCATTTAGTTAAATTTAAATATCAACCAAATTACTTACCGAAAGATCAATGGAGATATTTAGATCAACAATTTAATAAATGGTTAAAAAAGAACGATTTTGAATATGGGAAGTCTCCATTGATATTAGACGGTGGAAATCTTATTTGGAATAAAAAAGATACTGTTATAGTAACGGAACGCATATTTGATGATAATGATGATTGGACGGAAGAAGAAATTATAGAGCAACTGGAATGGGATTTGGATGTGAGCCGAGTTATTATTATTCCTGCTGAAGAAGGGGACGTACTTGCACATGCAGACGGAATGGTTAAATTTATTGATGAACATACGATGTTTATTAGTGATTTTTTAGGGGATCATGAATTTAGATATAATGTTCAAGAAATTATTCAAGAGCAAATGCCAGAAGCTAAATTTATAGTTGTTCCATCGTCATATACAGAAAAGGGACAATATGATGAAGAAATAGCATCGGCAAAAGGGTTGTATATAAATATGTTAGAAACATGTGATACGATTTATGTTCCTAAGTTTGGATTAGCTAAAGATAGGGAAGTTTTACAATATATTCAACAGCATACGGAGAAACAAGCTATTCAAATTCATGTAGGAGAAATATCGACAATGGGAGGCGCAATAAATTGTTTAACGTGGTATTGCCCTCGTCATTTATTACCTTCAAAAATGAGGAGATTGAAAAATCAGAATGAAGATTTTTCAGTTAAGAAGATTTTTGATTGGTTTTAAAATAAGCTTATAAGAAAATGTATTCAAGGGGTAAGTATATGTATACAATTACTGAGTTTTCACGGATTTGTAAAATGAGTACACGGATGCTAAGGCATTATGACAAAGAGGATATATTAAAACCAGCATATGTGAACCCGGAAAATGGGTATAGATATTATGAGCAAGGACAGTTAGAAATAGCGTTGAAAATAAAAAAGTTAAGAGAGTATAAGTTCCCTCTACCAAAAATTAAAATCATTTTGCAGTCATCAGATCAAGACTCGTTTGTGAAACATATGCAAGCACAAATTATAGAGTTGTCTCACGAAGTGAAGCAAAATTTACAGGTTATTTCAGAAATGAATGAAATGGTAAATGTGAATAATGGCCTGCATATTGCTCGCCATAGAAGTTACGATATATTAATTGGAATGAGAAATGAAATAACAGTAATTGCTCAAAGACTGCAAATAAATATAGATGATATGGATGATTATTTTTATGACTTATATGAAAAATTACAAAAGCATAACTTATCAATAGTTGGTTCGCCCTCTACGGTCTTTTATGATGAAGAGTATATTCCAAATGAAAGTGATGTTGAATTAAGGATTCCGGTCATTCATGAGAACAATAAAGATGTAGTACAAGAATATGAAATAAAAAAATTAAATCCACATCAAGTCGTTACTACTATGCATTATGGAAGTTATGACTATATAGGCTACGCTTATATTGCGTTAGAAAAATGGATTGAAAGAAATAGTTATGTAATAGAGGGGTCACCATATGAGGTCTACGTAAAGGGTAACTAACTGTTACGATTTATTTAACCAATTATAACTAAAGTTAATTAAATATATCAGTAAGCCCTGCTAGTCAAGTGATTGGCTAGTAGTGAGGGTTAACTGCGGGCAATCCCTAAAGCTGATTGAACTACAACGTGGCTAGAAATAGCGAGCGTGAATGTCGCGAAAGCAGAAAAAATCAATCAGATGGTGCAAGGTTAAATTCTAAACACTAGAACAATGGGTCTTCCGCCTCGAATCATCTAAGTCAAAATGGATAAGATGAACGTTCAACGACTATCTCGTATAACTGACGAGAGTACATCACAAGCCTATGGTGGTGGAAAAATCCTCTATCTTTAAGTAGATAAACATATAGTCTGCGCTCATGTGAAAACATGAGAAGTTCATAAGAGAACTGGCTAAGGAATTGCGCCCTTAGTTGAACGAGATACATTTAATTAAATCTATCAAACCTCATTGAACCTACCGAACGTATGTGCTAAGATAGATTTAATGAGGTAAGAATAATAATGAAATTTTTACGAGTTAGTCAAGTATCAGAATTAACAGGTTTGCATCCGAGTGGTCTCAGGAGAATGCTGGTGGAACACGCTACGATTCAGAAGAACAAATCTTTCATTAAAGGAGTTAAATTCTGATGATATTGGCGAAGAAAGTCAGACTGATTCCAACGCCTGAACAAGAAAAAGTGCTTAGAAACCATGCTGGTGCTGCAAGATTCGCTTATAACTATTGTAAAAGAATGAGTGATAGATACTATAAGCTATTTGGAAAATCTGTTTCACAGTTAGCTTTACAGAAACGATTTACAAAGATCAAGAAGCGAAAGAAATATGAGTGGTTAAAAGACATCAACGCACAAGTTCCTAAACAGGCTTCAAAAGATTTTGATACGGCGAGGAAACATTCGTTCAAAAAGTACAAAAATGGTTATCACACTTCTTATAAATCCAAAAAAGATTTAATCCAAGGATTTTATGCTAATTATGAAAGACTGATTATAGGAAAGAAAGTAGTTCATATTCAGTCTATTGGAGAAGTGAAAACAAGCCAACAACTACCAAGAAACAAAAAACCATCAAATCCAAGAGTTACATTTGACGGTCGTCACTGGTGGATGAGTGTAGGATTCCAAGAAGACTTTGAATTACAAGAACTAACCAATGAGTCGATTGGTGTGGATGTGGGTTTAAAAGAGCTGTTTGTAGCTTCTAATGGTATGAAAGAACGAAATATAAACAAAGATGCCAAGGTTAAAAAACTTTTGAAAAGGAAAAAGTCAGCACAAAGAGATATGTCTAGGAGATTTAAAAAAGGTGTAAAAATTCAATCTGCCGGATATGAAAAAGCTAAAACTGAGCACCTGCGGTTATCTAGGAAAATTACGAATATCCGAAATAACCATATCCATCAAGCAACAGCTAAATTGGTGAAAACCAAACCAAGGAGAATTGTTGTGGAAGACTTATCTATCTCAAACCTGTTAAAAAACAAAAAACTATCGAAAGCAATTTCCTTTCAAAAATTACACTTCTTCTTTCAATGTTTATCATACAAGTGCGAGAAGTACGGCATTGCGTATGTAAAAGCTGATAAATGGTTCGCCTCAAGCAAGATTTGTTCATGTTGCGGAGTAAAATACGACCATTCAGTTCAACCAGAAGGACAGTGGAGTTTAAAAATACGTGAGTGGTGTTGTGCTTCATGCAATAGCCATCACGATAGGGATGTAAATGCGTCGATAAATTTATCAAGATGGGTAAAATAAATGCTTGATAATAGGAGGTAACGATACTGCCTCGTGTGGAGTGTTATACCCCTCGTCCCTTTGGGGTTGCGAGAACACGATGAAGCACTAACTTGTGTAAATTTGATTGAATTGTATAGATTTAGTTAAGTTTATCGTATCGGACCTGAATGTGATTGTTTAGTAGAGGAGTATGTGACACAAATTTGTTTTTTAGTTATGAAAATAAGCTGAGAATAAGGATTGACATTAACATTATGTCAATCCTTATTCTATTTATGTAAGTAATTCATCATAATGAAAAGGAGAAAAAATATGAAAAAAACAATCATGATTATTTGTCTGATTCTAAGTATGACATGGGTATCGGCTTGTACTCCTGGAGTAGGAGAAGGTGAGAATGGTAGTTTTGTTTTACCTAAGGAATTGCCCAAAAATGTAGTGTTTAAAAATGGTACCATCTATACTTCAAATGGCAAGCAAGACATTGTAGAGGCTGTAGCCGTTAAAGAAGGGAAAATTACATTTGTTGGTTCAAACAAAGATGTAGAAGAATTTATAAATGAAGATACGAAAGTGGTGGATTTACAAGGACGTTTTATTCTTCCTGGTTTTGTGGACAATCATAATCATATATTTGAGGCGAAATCACCAGCAGCAGGGAATTGTAGTGTTTCACCGGATGCTTCGTTGCAAGAACAACGCTCGTATTTAAAGGCTTGTAAAAAAGATGTGAAAGATGGCGAATGGATAAGTGGAACAGGATTTAGTTTGGAAGAGCTGTTAAAAGATATGGACGAAAAATCAGAACAACAAACGCCATTACAAGTTCTTGATGAGTTATTTCCTAATAACCCTGTATTAATTATGGAAAGAACTTCTCATTCTGTCTGGGTTAACTCAAAAGCATTGGAAGTAGCGGGAATAAATAAAGAGACGAAAGATCCGCAAGGCGGAAGAATCATCCGGGATCCAGAAACAGGAGAACCTTTCGGGCTTCTGTATGATACAGCAGGGGATATCGTGATGGAAAAAGCATGGAGTTCCCAGCCTAATCTCTTTGAAAAAAATTATGAAGGTTTGCTGGACGGTTTAGATAAGGTTGCGAAGAATGGGATTACTACAGTCGGCGATGGACGCCTTTATTGGAAACGAGGCTGGTTAGATGTTTGGAATAAAGTTAACGATGAGAAAAAGTTAACGTCGCGAGTAGTACTTCGTCCGTGGGTATATCCGAACTTAAATGAAGCAGAACAAATAGAGTATTTCAAAAAGATTAAGCGTGGTGATGTATCATCTCGAATGCTTATTAATCAAGTGAAGATGTATAGTGATGGAATTAGCATTAACAGTACAGCTAAAATACTAGAAAAATATAAATTTGAGTGGTTTCAGGGAACGCCGTACGGTTTGAACTATATTCCAGAAGAGAAACTGAAATGGTGG
This sequence comes from Bacillus cereus group sp. N6, assembly GCF_016483705.1. Classification (NCBI taxonomy): domain Bacteria; kingdom Bacillati; phylum Bacillota; class Bacilli; order Caryophanales; family Bacillaceae; genus Bacillus; species Bacillus cereus group sp. N6. Next base: position 122,624 of record NZ_JAEHBI010000002.1, on the reverse strand, counting down.
TTGAAGGAACTTAATAAACTTGGTTACGGTGCGCTCATTCATACGATTGGAGATGGCGGGGTAAGAGAGAGTTTAAATGCAATTGAGGCAGCGAAAAAAGAAGGGGCGAATCAGCCTTATACGCTTACGCATGTTGAGATGGTAGAAGATAGTGATATAAATCGTTTTGCTAAGTTAGGTATTAGCGCTGATTTCCAAGTAGGTCATGATTTTGCAGAAGATCCTAAACAAAGCTGGGCAAGTACGTATTTTACAAATCAACAGATGAAACGAATTATGCCGTTAGGACGCATTTGGAAAACAGGAGCAAATGTATCGCTTAGTAGTGATTGGGATGTAAATGAACTAAATCCACTTGTGACGATTTCGAATGCACTAAGTATTGATGAAAAGGGCTTGTCAGATGTATACGCAGCTATTGATGCATATACAATTAAGCCCGCTAAAGCATTAGGTCTTGATAATATTACTGGTTCAATTGAAGTAGGTAAATCAGCCGATATGGTATTACTAAATGAAGATATTACTAAAATGAGTGCCGATAAGATTCCGAATGCGAAAGTTTTAGTGACGGTTTTACAAGGAGAAGTAGTGTATCACAAGGGAAAATAAAGAATCAGTTTATGAAGTAGTTAATATATTTCTGTTGACCTTAACACGATGTCAAAGTTTAGACTGAACTTACATTCGAATAAGGGGTGAACATGTATGAGAAATATGGAAAATAGTTTGTTTTATATGCCAGCTGAGTGGGAAAAGCATGAGGGGACATGGCTCCAATGGCCTCATGATAAAGCTCATAGAGGTGGAGGTTACAGAGCTAAGCTAGATGATATTTGGGTAACGATGGCAAAGGAGCTTCATTACGGAGAAATTGTGCATATTGTTGTATATGATGAAGAAGAAAAAGTACATGTCCAATCGAAGTTAATGGAAGCGAAAGTGGATATGGATAAAATTGATTTCTTAGTTCAAGAGACGGATGATGTGTGGGTAAGAGATAATGGACCGATTTTTGTAAAAGATAAGGAAGGCAATCTCTGCTTAACACACTGGACTTTTAATGGGTGGGGTGAGAAATATCCGTATGAAAATGATGCGGGTATTCCGGCGGAAATAAGTGAAATGTATAGCATTCCAAAAGTTAATTCTAGTGTCTGTCTAGAGGGCGGGGGAATAGAGATAAACGGAAATGGAACCTTAATGGCGGCAAAAACTTCTATTATAAATGAAAATCGAAATGCTACACTAAGTCAGGAAGAGATTGAAATAGAGTTAACGAAGCATTTAGGGGTAACGAATTTTATATGGATAACGGGCATTCGCGGTGAGGATAATTATGATGAAGATACGGATTACCATATTGATGGAGCAGCACGTTTTGTAAATGAAAATACAATTCTTTATGAATATGATCCTTTCGGAGAAAGTGAATCATACCTTTTGGAGGCGTACGAAAAGCATTATCAAGAATTGCGACAAGCAAGAAATATAGATGGAAAACCATTTCAGCTCATACCAGTACCGGTGACAAGAAAAGTGGTAAAAGAAGCAGACTGTAAGGGCTCATATTTGAATTTCTACATTGGAAATGAAGTTGTATTAGTTCCTATATATGGTGATGAACATGACAAGTTAGGGCTTTAAATCATGGAAGGGCAGTTTCCAGGAAGAAGAATTGTCGGTATTTATGTAAATGAACTGTTTGCGTATGGTGGCATGATTCATTGTGTGACGCAGCAACATTTGGCATAGAGTATCCGAAATGAAAAAAGCATGCAGAGTATATACTCTGCATGCTTTTTATAATGCTGAAAACTCTTCAACAAGTGAGCTAAAACGATTTAGTGCACTTTCAATCGGTTCTGGCGTAGTTAAATCAACTCCAGCTTTTTTCAGTAAGTTTAATGCATAGTCAGAACTTCCGCCTTTAAGGAATTCAATATAATGTTTTTGAGTATTTGGATCGCCGCTCAATAACTTATCAGCAATTTGGATTGCAGAAGCGAAACCAGTTGCGTATTTGTACACGTAAAATGGACGATAGAAATGCGGTATTCTAGCCCAGCCGTATTTTACTTCTTCGTCAAATACGAGGGAGTCGCCATTATACTCTCTAAACAAGTTTTCATAAACTTCGCTAAAGACTTGGGCATTTAATGGTTTACCTTGCTGCGCCATTTCATGTGTGATTTTTTCAAACTCAGCGAACATAATTTGTGTAAAGAAAGTGCCTTTAAATTTGTCGATGAAATGATTTACTAAATGGTTACGTACATTAGCATCTTTTGCTTCTTTTAATAAATGATGAATTAATAGGACTTCATTTACTGTAGAAGCGACTTCTGCAACAAAAATAGTATAGTGTGCAGAAATTCTCGGTTGGTATCCGTGTGAGTAGTGCGTATGCATACCGTGTCCACATTCATGAGTGAGAGTGAAAAGGCTATTTAAATCATCGTGATGATTTAAAAGAATGAAAGGATGAACACCGTATACACCAAAATTATAAGCGCCGGAACGTTTTCCTGGCGTTTCTCTCACGTCAATATAACGCTTATCTTTAAAGCTTTTTAATGTTTTAATATATTCTTCACCTAATGGAGCTAGTGATTCGATCATCATGTCAAACGCTTTGTCATATGGAATGTCTTGTTTTACACCCGCTACTAAATCAACGCTCAAGTCGTACTGGCGTAGTTCATCTACATGTAATTTTTCTTTTCGAAGTTCATTATAAGTATGTAGTGATTGAATATTTTTTTTCGTCGTCTCAATTAAATTTTCATATACTTCTTTCGGAACCATGTCGCCAAATAATGACTTTTCTAAAGCTGATGGATATTTTCTTAGCTTTGAAACAGTAACATTATTTTTAATAGCAGCAGATAAAGTAGAAGCGATAGAATTTTTTAATTGAACGTATGGTTTGTAATAAGCTTTATAGGCTTCTTTACGTTTCTCGCGATTTTCATCTTCTATTAACTTTGCATACATTCCACGCGTTAAAGTAACTTTTTCTCCCTCATCAGTAGTCACTTCACCAAATAGTATATCTGCATTATTTAACATGCCGTATGTATGCTGTGGGGAGGAAAGTGCTTCACCCATTTGTGATAAAATCTCTTCTTGGTCTTTATTCAATACGTGTTTTTTATAACGGTATAATTCAAATAAGTCTTCTTTATAATATTGTAAACCTTCTGCTTCTTCTATGTAAGAATGTAATGTGTTTTCATCTACGCTAAGTAAGAATGGGGAAAAGAAAGATTTAGCCGCACTTACTTTCACGTGTAATTGTGATACTTTATCGACAAGAGATTGAGCGTCAGTATCGCGCGTATCAAGATCAGATTGTAATCGTGCATAAGCGAACATTAAAGATATTATGCTAGAAATTTCTTCGCTCTTTGTTAAATAGGCTAATAAACTATTGCCATCGTGAATATGTCCATTAAACTCATGTAATTCTTTCGTTAATACTTCAATTTTATGAAAATCGCTTTCCCAATCTTCAATTGTATGATAAATATCCGTTAAATCCCATTTCTCTTTATCATCTACTTGTAGTCGATCTTTAAGTTCTGTCATAATCATTTCCTTTCTAAATATGTAGTTATATTCCTATATAACTATGAAATACAACAAATTGCAAAAAATCCCTGCTGAAAATTGAAAAGCCTTGCTAAAATGACAAGGCTTAAAAAATTATAATGTAATTCCGAATTTTGAATGTAAAAGATTTTTATATTGCACATCTGTAACGTTTTCTTTCGTTTTTTTACCGTTTTTCGCTATTGTGAGACTATCCTTTGTTAAAGATGCATGCCCATCTTCAGTTAATTTTACAATAAGAGGTACTTTGTTAAATGGTGAGCCCTCATGTTCAACGATAATTTCTTGTGCTGCATTTGCTTTTTCTTCATCCACTTCTTCTATATAAAATGCATAGCCTAACGTCCAATCATCAGCAGAAGATTGATCCAAAAACTCATTGTTTTTACGCATCTCTAACATGTAATTTCCCTTTTCAGTCATTTCTTTACGAATACGATAATCTCCTGTAATGGAGTGAATGACTTCACCTGAGAAAGGAATAGGTGTAAGAGGTAAGTATGATCCGAATCCTACTTCAATTAAATAAAGTTCATTATGATGTGCTAAAACAGTTGCGATGTGTCCAGAATCAACAGCCCATATAGAATTTGCAGCATTGTACACTGTTCCTGAAACGAGATGAACATCAAATCCAGCGTCTTTAAGGAAGTAGTACATAGTAGGATTGAGTTCATAACAAAGACCGCCACGGTTGTTTACTAAAATTTTTTCTTTTAGATTTTCTTTTGATATTTCTGTAAAGTTGTTTTCGAGTATATTTAAGTTTTCAAAAGGGACAGTTTGTGCCATCGCGTACATAATGTTAGGTAAATCTTCAAATGAAACTTTTTGTTTTTCTTCTATATGTAATCTTGAAAAAAATTGTTTTTGAAAGTCGGTCATAGAAATCCCTCCGTCATGCTTTTATAGATAAATTGTAAACAATCTTGAATAAGATGTGAAATGAAAACTACTTTGAAGTATTTGTTGAATATGTGAAGTTAGACTAAAAAATAATGTGGGAGAGTGAGAGATTGCTACTTTACTAATTGTAGAACGAATATTATAATAATTCCGATAAACTATGCAAACGTTTTCTTGGAAGGGGATGATGTAAATATGTTGAAAAGAATAACAGTAGTTGGCTTGTCGGTTGTTTTGTATTTACTTAGTATATATGGGGGGAGTAAAGTTTATGCAGATACGGTTAACAATGGAACGTTAATGCAGTATTTTGAGTGGTATGCTCCGAATGATGGGAATCATTGGAAGCGTTTGCGTTCGGATGCTGGAAATTTAGCTCAGAAAGGAATTACATCTGTCTGGATACCGCCTGCATATAAAGGAAATACGCAAAATGACGTAGGATATGGAGCGTATGATTTATATGATTTGGGAGAATTCAATCAAAAAGGAACGGTGCGGACGAAATATGGGACAAAAGCACAGCTGAAATCTGCAATTGAAGCTTTACATAAGCAAAACATTGATGTATATGGTGATGTAGTTATGAATCACAAAGGTGGAGCGGATTATACTGAAACTGTAACAGCTGTTGAGGTAGACCGTAACAATCGAAATATTGAAGCATCAGGTGATTATGAAATTAATGCATGGACAGGGTTTAACTTTCCAGGGCGTGGCGATGCTTATTCTAATTTCAAATGGAAATGGTATCATTTTGACGGAACGGATTGGGATGAAGGAAGGAAATTAAATCGAATTTATAAATTTAGGGGGATAGGTAAAGCATGGGACTGGGAAGTGTCTAGCGAGAATGGAAATTATGATTATTTGATGTATGCAGATCTTGATTTTGATCATCCAGATGTTGCGAATGAGATGAAAAATTGGGGAAAGTGGTATGCGAATGAATTAAATTTAGATGGCTTTCGTTTAGATGCTGTTAAACATATTGATCATGAATATTTACGCGATTGGGTAAATCATGTCAGACAGCAAACGGGGAAAGAAATGTTTACAGTAGCTGAATATTGGCAAAATGATATTCGAACTTTAAATAATTATTTAGCGAAGGTCAATTATAATCAATCTGTATTTGATGCACCATTGCATTACAATTTTCATTATGCTTCAAAAGGAAATGGGAATTATGATATGAGAAATATTTTAAATGGAACAGTAATGCAAAATCACCCTGCACTTGCAGTTACTCTCGTTGAGAATCATGATTCTCAGCCTGGACGGTCATTAGAATCTGTAGTAAGTCCGTGGTTTAAACCGTTGGCATATGCATTTATTTTAACTCGTGCAGAGGGCTATCCTTCAGTTTTCTATGGTGATTACTATGGGACAAACGGAAATAGTAGTTATGAAATTCCAGCATTAAAAGATAAAATTGATCCGATTTTGACGGCACGAAAAAACTTTGCATATGGTACGCAGCGTGATTATTTAGACCATCCAGATGTAATTGGATGGACAAGAGAAGGTGATGATGTACATGCGGATTCTGGTCTAGCGACATTAATCTCAGATGGGCCAGGAGGATCAAAGTGGATGGAAGTTGGAAAGAATAACGCAGGGGAAGTATGGTACGATATGACGGGTAATCAAACAAACATTGTAACAATTAATAAGGACGGATGGGGGCAGTTCCATGTAAGTGGAGGGTCAGTTTCCATATATGTTCAGCAGTGAACTGGTGATAAAAAAGAAGAGGAAGACTGAAATATAAGTCTTCCTCTTCTTTTTATATTGTGCAAATTTATTTTTCCTGAATCTTTATTGTAATAAAAGAGCTAGTCGACCTTTATAACAACAAGAGAGGCATTGGAATATATAATGTCACCTGTGGCTTCTCTTATTCGTACTCGAAGAATATCTCCTTACTGTGATTGCTATAGAACTAAATATTAGTATGTTTTTAACGTGATTTTAATAGATATTATATTTGCTTTACGGTAAAATGAACATAGTGTAAAATTACACAATAAGTGTAAAGTGATAATAAATGGGTGTTTTTTACACTTGTGACTATTGAAAGAAGTTCTTTATATAAATCGTAATTTAAAATCGATAAGGACATTTCTATATAGGTAGTAGTAGCAAAAGGAGAGGCAATATGAAAAGAACAATAATGAAATATAGCATAATGTTTAGTTTATTCCTATGAAACTAGATCGAATTGAAATACCCGAACAGGGTAATGATTTTTTAGGCCCAAACAAACGGACAGCTTATGTACAGCAAGTAGATGAACCATATTTACAATTTCAAATAGGGTTCGATGGACGAACCTCTCCAAAGGTAAATAATGATAACTATAAAATAAAAAAAGAAGCGAATGATTTACGAGAAAGATTCAATACATATTATGAAGAAAAAGGGACTAATACTATACTTACTTTCGAGAAAATGCAAACAGGGGACGCTGTTTTCGGTAAGAATGAAGAGAAAAAAGTAGCGAAGCAACATCCGAAGCATTATGTTACTGCGGTTTTCAAAAGTAATATCTTTTTAGATGTAAACAACCGTGCGCATATGGAGACATTAGCGGAGGTTGCGAGAAGTATTCAGGAATTTAATAAAACGATTGAAGATAGTAAGAGTAGTGTGGAGGATATAACAATTCAGTTGCCAAATGATAATAAGGATGTATTACTACATATTGCGATAGATTATATAGTAACGGCTGAAGATGCGAAAAAGACCCTTGAGAAAAAGGTTGATTATATGAAAGCTTTACAATCTGCAAGGGAATAGTCTGACACCTTTACTTCTCACAAAACATATAGTATGATGATTTCAGTAAATTAGATTTCAATGACTATAATATAAATTAATGAGAGGTGCTTTTTTGTGAGTGCGGTAGGTACTAAATAGGAAAAATTTAATGAAATAAATCGGATAAGACCAGGGGATTTTTATGTATACCATACCCCTAATTTTGTCATGGATTTATTTCGATACCTATGAAGATACCTACAATACTTTATAAAGCGTGTAATAAGGGGATTGCCATCTGTTTTTTATGGCTTATTTCCTCATATGTTATTACTTATGCCTTGTAAATGTAAAAGCTGCGGTATCCCCGCAGCTTTTTTGTATATATTTTTAATGTATAAAAATGGTAATTTAATTATGTAGGGCTCATTGGAATCTAATGGGTAGGTATCTTCATTTATGATAAAAATCAATCATAGTGAGGAGAAACAAAATGAATACGATGACTTTTGAAAAGTTACAATATAACGAATTAAAGGATATAGTGAAATCTTATTGTGTAAGTGGATTAGGTAAGGAATTATTAAATAAATTAGAACCGAGTACGAGTATAAAAGTAGTGAGGAATCGCTTGAATGAAACGACGGAAGCACGAGCTATAGTAGATGCAGAAGGGCATGTTCCTTTTTTCGGTATTTCAAATATTGCTAGTACAATTCAAAAATTAGAAAAAGGGATGATTTTAGATCCTGAAGAGTTAGTAAGTGTTTCAGACTTTTTACGCGGCTGTAGAAAGATTAAAAAATTTATGTTAGATAAAGAATTTTTTGCGCCAGTATTAGCTTCTTATGCGAATTCAATGACTGAATGTAAAAGTATTGAAGAGGAAATCAACTTTTCCATTAAAGGTAATAGTATTGATGCAGCTGCGAGTAAGGAATTAAAACGAATTCGCAATAACATTGATTCGGTAGACGGAAAAATAAAAGAGCGCTTAACGAAGTTTTTAAATAGTAGTGCAAATAAGAAGTATATTCAAGAGTTCTTTATTAGTAAGAAGGATGATAGGTATACGATTCCAATTAAATCTTCTTATAAAAATCAAGTTGCGGGAAGTATAGTTGAAGCGTCCGCTAAAGGTTCTACTGTATTTGTAGAACCGCATACGGTTACAAAGTTAAACGTGGAACTCGCAAGTTTGAAAGCAGAAGAAGCGATGGAAGAGTATCAAATTTTAGCGACTTTATCAGGCATGGTAGTAGAAAATATTTATCATATAAAAATTAACATGGAATTGATTAGTCAATATGATATGGTATTTGCGAAAGCGAAGTTTAGTAAATCGATCGATGGAATAGAGCCGAAGTTAAATGATCATGGCTACATTCATTTAGTGAATTGTAAGCATCCGCTTTTAAGTGGAAAAGTAGTACCGTTACACTTTGAAATCGGTCAAAGTTACCGTAGTTTAATTATTACAGGACCGAATGCGGGCGGGAAGACAATTGTATTAAAAACAATTGGACTACTAACATTAGCGACAATGTCAGGCCTGCACATCGCTGGAGATAAAGAAACAGAAATTGCTATTTTCGAAAATGTATTTGTAGATATTGGTGATAATCAAAGTATTGAAAATGCACTAAGTACATTTTCATCTCATATGAAAAATCTATCTGAAATTATGAGGATGTCAAATAATAATACGCTACTATTATTTGATGAGATAGGAAGCGGGACTGAACCGAATGAAGGGGCAGCACTTGCAATTTCTATTTTAGAGGAGTTTTATCTTGCGGGATGTATTACAGTTGCGAGTACTCATTATGGTGAAATTAAACGATTCTCAGAAATGCATGATGATTTTATGAATGCAGCGATGCAATTTAATAGTGAGACACTAGAACCACTTTATAAATTAGTAATCGGAAAATCAGGTGAAAGTAATGCACTTTGGATTGCAAATAAAATGAACGTAAGAGAACATGTACTGAAAAGAGCGAAAGAGTACATGGAAAATAAAGAATATCGTTTTGAAAAACTGAATGAAAGCAAAATTAGAAAACCGAAATTTGTGCAAGAAAAAAGAGAAAATCATTACGAGTACAAAATCGGCGATCGTGTAAATGTATTAGATTATGATGATTTTGGTATCATCTATAAGGAAATAGATAATTTCTATAACGTCGTTGTATATTATAACGGTGAATTCGTTGAAGTGAATGTAAAACGTATTACGTTAGAGGTAGCAGCAAAAGAATTATACCCAGAGGGATACGATTTAAATACACTATTTGTCGATTATAAAGAAAGAAAAATGCAACATGATATTGAGCGTGGATCGAAAAAAGCGCTTCGTAAAATCCAAAAAGAAATAAGAAAGAATAGAGAATAAGTTAAAATGGTAACGATTAGACAAGAACAACAAAGTGATTATAAAAAAACAGAAGAAGTTGTACAACAAGCATTTTTAAAGAAGAATTCAGTGATAAAACAGAACATGAACTTGTGAGTCGTATTAGAAAATGTGACGCGTTTATTCCTGAATTATCAATCGTTGCGGTAAATGAAGAAATTGTTGGGCACATTCTGTTATCAAAAATAAAGATAGAACAAGGTGCAACTTCTGTAGAATCATTAGCACTTGCACCGGTTTCAGTTGCTAGGGGCTATCAGAAAAAAGGAATTGGTGGAAAACTTATTGGAGCTGCGTTAGAAAAAGCGAAAGAACTTGGATACGGGTCAGTTGTAGTATTAGGACACCCAGAATACTATCCGAAATTTGGCTTTAAGAAAGCAAGTGAGTGGAATATAAAAGCACCATTTGAAGTGCCAGATGAAGTATTTATGGTGATGGAGTTAAGTGAGAACGCTCTGCAAGGTGTAGAAGGAATTGTACAGTATTCGAGTGCTTTTGCTGAGTAGGAATATCAGTTAAGAAATGTAATTATAAAAGATGCTATCTTTTTGTAGAGATATACAGAAAGATAGCTTTTTTTATTGAGCAAATTCACTTACGTATATTTTGCTAAATGAATAATTAAGATGGTAAAATTGATATAGAAATGTAAAGGGAGAGAAAAGAATGAAGAATCGAGAAACAGATAGCGATGAGAATGTAGTTACGTTATATGTTACGAGACACGGTAAAACAATATTAAATACGAATCATCGCGCGCAAGGTTGGGCAGACTCCCCGTTAGTAGAAAAAGGTGTGGAAGTTGCCTCTAATTTAGGAACAGGATTAAAAGATGTTTCTTTTGCGAATGCGTATAGTAGTGATAGCGGCCGAGCGATTGAAACTGCTAATTTAGTATTAAAATATAGTGAGCAATCAAAGTTAAAACTTGAGAAAAGAAAAAAATTACGAGAATTAAATTTTGGTATTTTTGAAGGTGAAAAACTTGAAAATATGTGGGATGTAGTTGGAAAAGCTGCAGGTGTTGCATCACCAGAAGAACTTATGAAGTTTTCTATTCAAGAAGTGATTAATCTTATTAGAGCAGCAGACCCTACGAAACAGGCGGAAGATTGGGAATTATTTTCTACTCGTATAAAAGAAGAGATTGATAAAATTAGTGAAGAATCTGCTGCAAATGGTGGCGGTAACGTTTTAGTTGTCGTTCATGGGCTTTTGATTACTGCATTAATTGAAATGCTAGACAGTAGCAAAACAAAACTTGGAGTGGAAAATGCTAGTGTGACGAAGATTGTATATCAAGACGGAACATACACAGTCGAGTCTGTTGGAGATATGAGTTATGTTGCAAAAGGGAAAGAAAGTGTAGAGATATAAAGGTAAGAAAAGGAAGATAGAGAAATCTAGCTTCCTTTTTATTTTTCAGTATATCATTCATTAATTTTAAACGGAATATTCTGTTAAAAATGAACTATGAAAATTATTGTAATGGTATAATTAGAGAGTAGGAACAACAAATTAGTTTGCAGTGTATTGGAGGGACATTAGTCCAGCCTTACATTTCATCTCGGAATCTAAAGTAAGTATACGAGAAATAAAACAAAGTAAGGAATGTGTGAATATGGATCGAATATATTTTGCGGACAACCCGTGGCCTAATGGTCATCGAATTGTTAATTTTAAGTGGAGTGCACATTTTAAATATGCAGAGGAAGAAGAGTTAAATGGTATGGCTGGTTTGTATTTTGATTTGCATTTAGAGACCGCGGATTATGATGAGGAAGATTTGGATGAAGAAGATGAAGAGGATGAGGAAGAAGATGATTGGCACGCTAAGATTGTATGGAATAACTTCCATAGATGCACTTTATCATCAGAAGAATGGGATTTTAAAGGGTTTCGTGTAGGAAGTGATGAGGCGCCTTTTAATTTGGATACGCTAAATGGGAAAAGATTTGCAATTGATTGTTTATCGGAAGATGAGCAGCAGGACTTAGATTTAGAGTTAACTGCATTTGACGTTTATTTACTTGGTCATGATGCGTCAGCCTTTCATAATATTAAGTTTACTAGATTAGAAGGGCAGACATATCAAATTGAATGGAAAGGGAAATTGGCACTAGCGTATATTGGTGATTATGAATTTAAATATGATTTTCATACACTAATTACCTCAACATCATTTAGTGGAATTAATATTCCTAATGAAATATCTGATCATGAGGCGTATGTTTTGCTAAAAAGATTTGTTAGTAATCCAGTATTGTTTGAATTGCAACATGATAAAGGGGATAGACGATTTGTATTGAAATAAAAATATATAATTGCATTTATGAAATATATGAGTAAAAGGCTACCGTATTCGACATAGTTAATAACTTCGGTGTCGGAAAATTTAAAGAAGGTACATAGTATGTGATGTATGTTCAGTTATAAGAAGAAAAGAATATTAACAATTATATGGAGAAGTGATTATGTTGATTAAATTCGTTCATTTGTTATTTGGAAAACCGTGTGAAAAAGGTGATTCTTTCCAAACTAAGTTTCCACGTTTTATTTATTGGAGTGCAGTTGTATTTTATTTTTTTGGAATGCTATTATTTGGGATTCTTTCTTTTATTGATACTGTATTTATTGGATCGTTGATATCAGGAGGTTTGTTCTTTCCTTTAATATTTAGATTCGTTTATTACATAAACTTAAAAATGAGGGGCCTAGAAAGAGAAGCGTAGACAGAAAAAATATAAATAACAGGGTTATTGAAAAGAAGCGAAATTGAACATAAATAACGTTAAAAAGGAAGTAAAGAAATACATTCTAGCTTCCTTTTTTTATTGGAACGATTATGGGATTAATAAAATCTTCCCAGTACTTTTTCTGCTCTCTAATAATTCATGAGCACGGGCACCATCTTGTAAAGAGAATGTAGTAGAACTTGTGATCTTTAATTTTTCGGTCGCAATCCATTTGAATAATTGAGAGGAGCGTTCTTTTCTCTCTTCATAAGATGTAAGCACGTTCCAAAGGTCTCCGCCAGTTAAAGTTTTCGAAGTATCCATAAGCATACGCGGATCAACGGGCGCAGGATTACCACCGGCCATTCCGTAAAATACGACAGTACCACCAGTTTTAGTTGCGCTAAAACTTTCCTCTAATGTAGAACCTACTGATTCATATACAACATTTACTCCATCACCGTTTGTTGTTTCAAGTACTTTCGCAGGCCATGCTTGAGTATATAAAAATACGTGATCAGCACCAGCTAATGTAGCTATCTGTGCTTTTCCTTTTGATGACGTTAGGCCGATCACTTTTCCGCCCAGTAGTTTAATGATTTGAATAAGTAGTTGCCCAACACCACCAGCTGCGGCATGTACTAAAGCTATATCACCTTGTAGTATTTCATAGCTATCTTTCGTTAAATAATGTGCCGTTAGACCTTGCAATAAGACAGAAGCGGCTGTTTCAAAAGAGATAGAATCTGGAAGGTTAATTGCTTTCTCCGATGGAACGGCAACTAGTTCTGCATTTGCAAATGGAACGTCAGCAAATGAAATACGATCTCCAGGATTAATATTAGTAACGTCAGCTCCTACTTTTTCAACAATACCAGCGCCTTCATAACCTAATATATAAGGCGGATTGCCAGCGAGATGATAATCACCGCGGCGTCTATAAATATCGGCGAAATTTAATCCGATTGCTTTCGTACGGACAAGAATTTCATTTGGATTTATGATTGGATCATGTATTTCTTTATATTGTAGTACATCCGGACTTCCAAATTGTTCGAAACAAAGTACTTTCATATGGAATACCTCCATTTTTATTGTTTGTCGATGCTCTTTATCATACAATACAAATATCAATAGACAAAGAGGATTATTTCGATGAAATCAATCGGAAATATCGATTGAAAAGAGGGAAGATAAATGGAGATAAAACAATTAATTACATTTAAAGTAGCGGCAGATAGTTTGAACTTTACACAAACTGCGAAGAAATTAAACTTTGCTCAATCGAGCGTAACGGCGCAAATTAAAACGTTAGAAGCTGAGCTAGGTACGCCGTTATTTGAAAGATTAGGAAAACGTCTTTTTTTAACTGAAGCAGGTAGGAAGTTTCAACTATATGCGGACAAGATGATTGCACTCAGCAACGAAGCGAAAATGGCTGTGAAAGATGATGAGGAAATAGCAGGTACGTTAATAATCGGAGCGCAAGAGAGTCAATGTACATATAGGCTCCCATCTATATTAAAGAGGTTTAAAGCACAATTTCCTCAAATAAAGCTTATATTTAAACCTGCGCATTCCAATAAAGATGCGAAGGAACAATTGATGGAAGGGAAAGTCGATCTTGCATTTATTTTGGACGAATGTAAAACAGAAGATGCTTTACATGTGGAGCCGCTTATGAAAGAAGAATTAAAAATAGTAGCTGCTTCAGGGCATCGTTTACTTGAACAACGTTTCATTACTACAAAAGATTTAGAAAGTGAGACACTTTTACTAACGGAGCTTGGTTGTTCGTATCGGATTTTATTTGAAGAGCTATTTCGTACAGAAGATGTGTATCCAGCAAATAAGATTGAGTTCGTTAGTGTAGAGGCAATTAAACAATGTGTTATTGCAGATTTAGGAATAGCTGTTTTACCAGCGATAGTAGTAGAAAAAGATATAAGAGAAGGGACGATAAAAGAGTTACATGTAGAAAATGTAATCTCACCGATTTATACACAAATTGCTTGGCATAAAGATAAATGGATGACAGCGCCGCTGCAGCAATTTATTGATGTGACGAGGGAGTTTTTTACGACGGATTAAGTGGAGAAATATTTGATTTATATAAAAGAAAAAATGACAATTTTGTATAAAGAACCGATGCTTGAGTGAAATAAGTATCGGTTCTTTTATGTTTTAAATAGGGATGCAATAAAATGTGTATTTCTCAACTTTTTTTCTTAGACGGATAAGTAAATTTCTTCGTATATTCCAATAACTATAAGGGAATTTACAACGTTTATTCGTTTCTGTAAGATGCCTCTAGGAAGCATGAAAGGAGGGCTTACATAGGGGATAGATTGTCTTTATGATACGTACTTATTTTGAAGGAGGAGATTTACAATGTTTAAAAAGTTAATGAAAGTATGTGTGTTAAGTGTAGTGAGTGTAGGTGTATTATTTAGTTTTCAAGGAAGTACATTTGCAGCTACTGATTTAAGTAGTTATTATGACGGAAAAAATCCAGCAACAACGAAAGTATACGGAGGTAGTACAACATGTGATGCAGATGGATTTAATGCAAAGTCTACAGCTGTATATGAAGGGAGTAAAAAAGTAGGGACAGTGTATTTACGTTATAGTAATAAATGTCATGCAGCATGGTCTAAGCTTGTTTTAGATCAACCAGCACCTTCTGTTTCTGGGGGAATATATGCTTACGCTGTTATTAATAAATATAAAAACGGTGTATTCCAAAAATCAGTAGATTCTAATAGTGGTAATGGAGCAATAAAAACAGGTCAAACGAGCACTTATACAGGCATGGTATTTGATTTAACTGCTGATTTTGGTTATACAGCTGATGCCGAAGCGGTGACGATTAATAATGGTTACGGGAAAACTGGACGTTATTAATAAGGGAGCGGAGTGCTATGAAACTTTTAAAAAAGCTGAGCGCATGTTTTTTTCTATCTTTGCTCGTTTTAACAAGTATGTTTAGTACGACTGGTAATGATAAAGCATATGCAGAAGACCATTCATATGATGGGAAAAGTCCTTACTATAATAGTTGTGACCAAACCGCAGTAACGAAAGAAAAGAAGTGGATTGATTCCAATTCTTATGTGGAATTAAAATTTAGCACGACGTGTAAGACAGCATGGGCAAAAGTTACAGTAACTCGTGCAGCAGTATATAATAACGAAGCTGATGCAAGAATCGTAAGAAAAACAGATGGAAAGGCATATACTTGTGGGAGTACTGGAGGAAATGGTGTTGTAAATAAAGGGCAAACATCATGCTATACGCCAATGGTATATGATTTAGATCCAAGGAAGGCACAAGCGCAGGGGAAACATGCTATTCCGAATAGTGATGCATATAATTATGCGGAGACAATTTGGTATTAATATAAAACATGAGTTAAGAGTTGTTATTTGATATAAAAATGAAAGAGCCTTACTGCATTTTATTGTGGTAAGGTTCTTTCAAGTTGTTAATAGTTTAAGAACAGTTATTTACAATGACATATCTTTATAATCACTTTCAAGTATTGCCATAATAATTTCATCCGAGTATGTATCGTTATAAAATAAAGATTGACGTAGGGTTCCTTCTTTTACAAAACCAACCTTTGCATAAGCTCTAATCCCGCGTAAATTATGACTAAATACTTCTAACTGTAAACGATTTAATATGAGTTGTTCAAAAACAAATCTTAAAACGATTTTAATAGCTTCAGTTCCATATCCTTGTCCTGTTAACGCTATTGAAAGCAATGATATTCGGAACCCTGCTCTTTTGTTCTCCTCATCGATATCTAAAATTGACAACTCTCCAATCATTTCGTCAGTGCTTTTTAAACAAATAGCGAAATCATAGCGACTTGAATCATTATTTATATGATCTATGTGTGTCTTAATTTGCTCCAATGAAAAAGTAGACTTGGTTCCAGTCATATATCTTATTTCATCATCCATTGTACTTTCTAATATAATAGGCGCATCTAGCTGACAAAGAGGCCTTAAATAAATTCTTTCACTCTCTAATCTCATTATAAATTTCTCCTTAAGGTTGATGATAGAGTATATAAATATTTTCGATCTACATGGAAGAAGAGTTTTGTTTTTTGTATTGTTTGAAAAGTATGAGTCTTACTTTTATGTTACATGAATTTTATAATGATATGGTATACCTAAAACAAATGATAAAAGTTTTATACACAACAAAATATATCAACAAGTTTTTTTATAATCGAATTAACTAAGGTCTGTATCAGGAGGATTGTATCCAAGGTGACGAGCCATTGATACAATTTGTCCTTTATGATGAAACTCATGTGTCTCTGTATGAGTTAAAAGCCATAGCGGAGTTGTACTCCAAGGTTCTTTTTGCCATTTTACTTCATTTGCTATATTTTCGAGCCAGCGGTCATTGTATTCATCTAAAAAACGTTGTACAGTCTCGTCTACTAACTTAAATCTAGCACGGACTTTTGCGATATCTGCATGCTCAATTTCATAATCACTAGCAAATGAAAAATCTGCTCGCTTTTGCTTGAATGCGAATGATCCAAGCCAGTATCGATAGCAATCGGCTACATGAATATGCGTCTTTATAATGCTACCGCTACCGAAATTCGGAACAGTACTATGTAATTTTTCTAGTGGGATTTCTTCCAAAAACGAAAATAGAGTTTCTCTTGTAGAGCTAATAAGATTATATTGTTGTTTTAAAACATGTAACATGTAATTGACACTCCTCTATTATTTACTAAACTAACTTTGTAGTAAGTAATTCTATATTTATTAGGGGTGAACCTTTTAAATATTTTGACTAAGCATATTAGATGTTTTTCTTAATCGTTTCTGATAGATTAAACAAGGTAAAACTTTAATGTGTTGAACATTCTTAGTTCATAATAAATGGTACATGAAGAAGGGGAACGATCAAATGAATAGACTAGTTGGCTTAAAACAATTTGAAATAACACGTGGGGAATTGCTTAAATTTATGGAGACGCTAGACGATAAAACTGTGGATACACAGCCAGAGGGTTTTAACAATACAATTCGTTGGCATATCGGTCATGTGTTAACGGCAGCAGAAGTTTTCATGTTTGGAAAAGAATTCAAACAATTACCAACTGAATATCCAGGTATGTTTGGGTATGGATCAAGACCATCTAAATGGAAAACAGAGGGGCCGTCATTGGAAGTGTTAGTGGCTCAATTAAAAGAACAAGCGAAACGTATTAACGAAATTCCAGCAGAAGCATTTGAAAATAAACTGCCAGAGCCATTCCTAGGATTGGAAACAGTAGGGGAGCTTTACGGTATGATGCTTTATCATGAAGCTGATCATATTGGACAAATGAAGGCGATGGAACGTATTATTAAGGCTCTTTAGTTGTAATTGCATGTAAAAAACGAAATTACACCTGTATTGTGAAATAATATAACGACAAAAAGGATAGATAATTTATTATCTATCCTTTTTGTCGTTGAGCTTAAAGGGGTGTAAGCGCTTGTAATCTTGATACTGATAAAGTAGGTATAGTTATTATATTTGTTTTACATAATAGAAAAATATTGAAGGAAATACAGAAATAAGGTTGCAAAACCTGTATGAAATATAAGTATAATAATAGAGAAGAACTAGAAATAGGGGTGAATACTATGATTACATTAGAACAAAAGTTGGAGCAATACACACATACATATGGACAGTTAAAGGGAGAACTAAAATGGAAAACGAGTGATTCTCGAACAGGAATGATGATTGCTGCTATGTATGCAAGTAGTGATAAATTGTTTGATCTCGGACGTTTTTTAGAAATTAGTAGTTATATTAAGAATCAGGTAGGGATGTTTTCATACTTAAAGTCTTATCACCGCTTTGTGGTAGCCGCAACTTTAGATATTCACTTTACAGATTATAAGAAAGCTTTTCGGAAGTTTTTAGATTTATATGAACAATTAGTCGCTGGTGGTTTTAGCCGGAGTATATTTACTTATCTCGCAGCATCTGTGCTTTTAACAGAAGAAAATGAACAGCATGGCACGCACATTCAGCGTTCGATGCAAGTATATAAACGTATGAAAGAGGATCATCTTTTTCTTACAGGTACAAATGATTATCCGCTCGCAGTTTTACTAGCAGGACAATTAGAGAATGTAGAAACACTTATGGACCGAGTGGAACGTCTGTATCAGAAACTAGCGAAAGCTGGTTTGCGTAAAGGGAATGATCTTCAGTTTTTAAGTCACATTCTTTCGCTAAAGAAGGATGTCCGTGAAGAAATGTTAGTTGCAACATGTACAAACATATGGAAGTTGTTAAAACAAGAAAAGGTAAAAGTGAAACAGATGCATTATCCAGCAATCGGGCTACTAGCATTACTTGAGGATGGAGAAAAAGAGATTTATGCTATTAAAGCATTGATTGAAAAATTGCAGGGGGAGAAATTATTCCGTTGGCATACAGATGCGAATATTCTTATTGCTATTCAACTGTTCGTAAGTCAGAAAGGTGAGGAAAGTAAGGCTACCAACACAGGTTTACAAACTATGATAGAAGTCCTCATACAAGCACAACAGGCAGCTATGATGGCAACGATTGCCGCTTCATCTGTAGCAACCTCTTCTGCTAGTAGTAGTTCATAATGTGTAACTGCTTATGCTCTTGTAAGTTATAACTCCTTTGATAAGGACGGTAAAAAAGCCCATCACTCTCTAATGAGTGATGGGCTACCTGTTTTTACATAATCAGCATTATCTTTTCAACGCCTTCAAATGTTTAAGTTGTGTAACAATCATAATGCTAATAACAACGAGTAAAAACCATGAGCTAATTTTGCTTAAGTGAACGAGATTCCACGCTTCCCGTTGATTTGGATATTGCCATGCTCCGAAAAATGTTGCGATGTTTTCCGCAATCCAAATGAAGAACCCGATAAGGAAAAATGAAAGAACGAGTGGCATTTTATATGTAACGCCTCGTAATGAAAATTCCACAAATGTCCGAAAGAAAACGATGAATAATAGTACAGTTAATACCCATCTAAAGTCATATAGAAAATGATGTGTGAAAAAATTAAAGTAAATCAAAGCGCCTAGCGGTACGGCAAAAATAGCCCTCGGCCAATGGTGCATTTGTAAATGCAATCTTCTCCACGCTTGGCATATGTAACTGGCAACACTTGCATACATAAAACCACTGTAAAGCGGAACTCCAAAAACTTTTGAATATGCTTCTTCCGGATAACTCCATGAACCGAAATGTACTTTATATATTTCTAGTAAAAGCCCGATAAGGTGAAAAACAGTAATTACTTTTAATTCGTCTTTCGTTTCAAGTCCAGTTTTGTACATAATCCACTGCATAAGAAGACATACGATGAGTATGAAATCGTAGCGGTATAATCCTAGGATAGAAATGATTTTTGATAGGGCTAGTGTTAAAAAAATAACGACTGGGAATAAGCAAGATAATGCTTGCTCGTAAGTGAAGTATAGTAGTTGTTTTATATAGAACATTGTGTCACCTTCGATATTTTTGTTAGAAAACTCAAAATAATGATTAAGTATACTACAATTTTAAAAATAATCTAGTAGTCTATTTTTTATATATTTGTAAGTTTTGGATAGAAATCATAATAAGTATTTTAATATTTAACAAAGTAAAAAAAATAGTTTGCTATTTAAAAAAAGTGGGGATATAATATCTAAATGAAAATGATAATTATTATCAGTAATGATTATAAATTAAAAATAATTATAAAAAACAACTGAATATAAAGGATGAAATGAAACATGTTACATAAGTCTGCTGTACATGCTGGCAATAATCGCTGGATACATATTAAGTTCATATGTTTCATGAGCTTAACAATTTTATGTTTAATCGGATCTATATTTTTAGCTATTGCATTCGGTGCAAAGGATATCCATTTGCAAACTGTATGGGCAGCGGTTTTTGATTATAATCCGAAATTAACGCAGCACCAAATTATTTATGAATTAAGGCTCCCAAGGGTAATTGGCGCAGCAGTTGTAGGAGCAGCTTTTGCAGTCGCTGGTGCTGTAATGCAAGGGGTAACACGAAATCTTTTAGCTGATGCAGGTGTGCTTGGGATAAATGCAGGTGCGATGTTTGTAGTAGCACTTAGTTTTGCCTTTTTCCCGCATATGCCGTATTCCTATTTAATGATTGTTTCCTTTATTGGAGCTGTTTTAAGTACAGTACTCATTTTTATTATCGGATCAGCAACATCAGGCGGATTAACACCAATGAGGTTAACGATTGCAGGGGCAGTTATGGCCGCACTTTTGCATTCGTTAAGTTCAGGTGTCGCGATTTATTATGACTTAAGTCAAGATTTAGCTTTTTGGTACGCTGGTGGTGTTGCAGGCGTTAAGTGGGAACATTTGAAGTTTTTAGTTCCTATTATTCTCATAACAATTCTTTTTGCGATAGTGATAGGGCGATCTATTTCACTCATATCAATGGGGGATGACGTCGCTACAAATCTAGGAGTAAAAACGAACCGAACGAGAATACTAGGGATGATTATAGTAGTCATTCTTGCCGGCGTATCTGTTTCAGCTGTTGGCTCTATCGGATTTGTAGGACTTGTTATTCCGCACATCGCTAGAAAATTAGTAGGTGTTAATTATCGGCTTATTATTCCTATGTCAGCATTATTAGGAGCTATGTTATTAGTTTTAGCTGATTTAGGAGCAAGAACAGTAAATCCTCCTAAAGAACTCGCGATAGGAATTATGGTAGCTCTTGTTGGAGTTCCGTTCTTCCTCTATATAGCACGTAAAGTTGGGAGGGAGCTATAAGTGAAGGATCTTTTGAACACAGATAAAAAGAGAGCTATTACTGTAACTACAATTTTTGGTTGTATTAGTATCGCTGTCATTTTAATTAGTTTAAATACAGGGACACTGAGCCTAGCGCCACTTAAAGTAATTCAAACACTTTTCGGTTATGGTGATTTTGAGAGCGCAACAGTGCTATACGATTATCGTATGCCAAGAATTATAATCACCATGTTAGCTGGTATTGGCCTTGGGATTTCCGGTGCGATTTTGCAAGGGTTATCACGTAATGCACTTGCAGACCCTGGTATTTTAGGATTACATGCAGGTGCATCTTTCGGGCTAATTATATTCGTTACTTTCTTTCATTCTATTAATGAGAATGCATCGATTTTAATACCGTTATTTACATTTGGCGGGGGAGTACTAGCTGC
Organism: Bacillus cereus group sp. N6; assembly: GCF_016483705.1. Taxonomy (NCBI): domain Bacteria; kingdom Bacillati; phylum Bacillota; class Bacilli; order Caryophanales; family Bacillaceae; genus Bacillus; species Bacillus cereus group sp. N6. Next base: position 100,936 of record NZ_JAEHBI010000002.1, on the reverse strand, counting down.
GTTTTTAATTATTATACTTGCGAATGATCGGTCAAAAGGTTTACTTCCTATTAGACTTATTCTCGTTGGTATTGCTATTTCGGCTGGATTTAGTGCGATTTCGTTATTTTTCTCTCTCAAGTTAAATGATGAGACGTATACATTCGCTTCTAGATGGTTAGTTGGTAACGTGTGGGGAAGGGATTGGATTCATGTCCTTGCATTATTACCTTGGATTTTCATACTAACCCCGTATGCATGGCTAAAATCTAAAACGTTAAATGCATTGTCACTAGGTGATAGTGTGGCAGCAGGACTTGGTGTTTCTGTTCAAAAAGAACGGTTACTCCTTTTAGCTACAGCGGTTGGATTATCTTGCGCGAGTGTATCGATGGCAGGAGGGATTGGTTTTATCGGTTTAGTTGCTCCGCATATTGCAAGAAAGTTAGTAGGTACTACGTATCAACATTTCCTTCCACTAGCTGGCATTATCGGAATGATTGTTTTAGTACTAGCAGATACGATAGGTCGTTCTATATTCGAGCCAAATTCTATTCCAGCTGGTGTAGTAGTGGCAGCTTTAGGAGCACCGTATTTTCTTTATTTACTTACAAAAACAAAATAAATACTTCAAAGAGGAGAACATATGAAAAAGAAACTTACTATTTTATTTAGCATGATGTGTATTTTAGTATTAGCAGCATGTGGTCAAACGAAATCTAATGAAGAGGCAACGAAAAAAACTGAAAAAAGTAATGAGCCGAAAATCGCTTCTATGTCCATTCATTTAACGAATAATTTACTGGCATTAGGAATTACACCTGTAGGCTCCGTTATTGGTGGAGATTTAAAAGATTTCTTACCGCATGCAAAAGAGCAGTTGAAAGATACGAAGAAACTTGGTGTTGTAACGGATCCGAATATGGAAGCATTACTTCAATTGAAGCCAACTGACATTTATGTGGATGAAAAATACGCGGGCAAAGATTTAGCGAAATACGAAAAAATTGCAAAAACACATTCTTTCAATTTAGATGAAGGTACGTGGAGAGATCAGTTAAAACAAGTTGGTAAACTTGTAAACCGTGAGAAAGAAGCGGATACATATATTCAAGATTACGAAGAGCAATCAAAACGAGTAAAAAGTTTAATAGATAAAGAATTAGGTAATAACGAAAAAGTAATGGCAATTCGTGTTACTGCAAAAGAATTACGTGTATTTAGTACGAAAAGACCGATGGGACCAATTTTATTCCAAGACTTAGGATTACAACCTGCAAATGGTGTAGAGAAAATTGATGGAAATCGTCCTTTCGAAGTGATTTCACAAGAAGTATTACCTGACTTTGATGCAGATGCTATTTTCGTTGTTGTAAATAGAGACGATAAGGCAAAAGCTGCATTTAAACAACTTCAAGAAACACCAATTTGGAAAGACTTAAAAGCTGTTAAAGGAAAGCACGTATACATTATTAATGACCAACCATGGCTTGACTATTCTGCTTTAGGTAACAAAATGGCAATGGATGAAGCAGAGAAAATGTTTACGAAATAATATCGATTCGTCGTTAGGAAGATCCTCTAAATTTTGAGGGTCTTTTATTATTGTTAGAATAAATGAAAAATTATACAATGAATGTAATTTAATGCAGAGGAGATGTGCCAATGTTAGCGCTTATTGTAAGTATCCCATTTGAAAAACAGTTTATGGAACAAGGGGATAAATAGGCTGAAATAAGTATCCCCGTTATTTAATAAAGGGGGAGTTTGAAATGACAATGAATCTTTTTCAAAATAAAACGATTAAATTATCAGTTATGAGAGAAAACGACGCTGAAGTAATGGCTAAATGGCAAGAAGATAGTGAGTACTTAAGAAACGTCGATACAGATATAGCATTTCCGCAATCGTTACATGAAATAGCGAGTGATGGGATATTAAAGGGACGAAGATCGAATGGTGTTTCTTTTATGGTAAGGACAGTTCAAGATGATCGCTTAATTGGTTTTGTTGCAATTCATGGCATAGAGTGGAATAACAGAATGGGTTTATTAGCCATTGGTATAGGAGATGCAAATGATAGAGGGAAGGGATATGGAAGAGAAGCGATCCATCTTATCTTAAAATATGCTTTCTATGAATTGAATTTGCACCGCGTCGGTCTTGATGTTATTTCTTATAACAAAGCTGCTATTGAGTTGTATAAAAAGATGGGGTTTCAGATGGAAGGTTGTATGAGAGAAGCGGTTCAAAGAGATGGGAAGTGTTTTGATCGTATCATTATGGGGATATTAAGGGATGAATGGATGGAGCTGCACGGTTAGAAAGTACATTCGAAATTATATATGTAGTATGCAGGAGATATAATGATAATTGGCGAAAATTTACAGTGTGTTGATTGAATTTATCCCGCGTTAACGGGCAGTAAAACTCCCGCCTCAAAATTCAGTTGGAGCGAAGGAGTTAGGCGTGAGATCAACTGTCCGTAAACGCCCGATTGGTTCAACTAATAATCAGAGGGGGATGCCCCCCCTCTGATTAAAGTTTCACTTTATAAGGAGCTATGAAAAATGAATTTAGAAAAAAGTAAACCAGTAAATGAAGAGGTCGCTGAATTGAAGGAACTAATTAAAGAATTACACGGAAGTGTACATCAACTTCAAAGTGAAGTGCAGCAACTAAGGCACGAAAGACCGGTTGTTGAAGTGAGAAAAGGTGTTCAATTATCGCCAGCAATCGTTGGACAAATTGGCGGTATGATTTTAGGTGGATTAGCAATTATTGGTATATTTTGGTGATGAAAAAAGGTTTGCAGCATAGTGCTGCAAACCTTTTTTATTTGACGATATAATTTCATGCAATACAACTTTTACATTAAATAACGTAAATATATGTAAGCATGTGATAACAATAGCGCAATGATTGTTAACGGTAAACCAATTTTTAAGAAGTCCATATACGAGAAAGCATGTCCTTCACGTTTTGCAATACCAGCAACGACTACGTTTGCGGATGCTCCGATTAATGTTCCGTTTCCTCCTAAGCAAGCCCCAAGTGATAACGCCCACCATAGTACTTCGATTTGCGGAGATTCGACAGATAGTCCGAGTCCTGTAGCTAAATCTTGAATAAGCGGGATCATCGTTGCGACAAAGGGGATATTGTCAATTGTTGCAGATGCGATGCCTGATACCCATAAAATAAGTATCGCAGCGAAACCGATATCACCGTTTGTTACGCCGAGCACTTCTTTTGCGAGTGAAGAAATAAGCCCGATATCAATTAACCCGCCAACGAGAACGAATAATCCAGCGAAGAAGAAAATGGTTACCCATTCAACGTGGGCAAATACATCTTCAATATCATGTTCTTTTACTCCGATTAGCATAAGAAGTGTAGCGCCTGTCATCGCGATAACCGCAGCGTCTACATGAATAATCGAATGAAGTACAAAGCCTAAAATAGTTAGTCCTAAAATTGAAATGGATTTTAAAAGGAGGCTTTGATCTTTAATATAATCTTTTTCGTTCAATGCCATTAATATTTTAATTTGCTCAGTTGTTGTTTTTAGTTTGTTGCGATACATAAAGTAAATAATACCAAGTGTAACGATAGAGATAATGATTACGATTGGAGCTAAGTTTAGTAAAAAGGCATTAAAGTCTAAATGCTTGTTTGCTGATCCAATCATAATGTTAGGTGGATCACCGATTAATGTTGCTGTTCCACCTATATTTGAAAATAGTACTTCCGAAATCAAATAAGGAACAGGGTTTACTTTTAAAATACGTGTAATGGACAGTGTAACAGGAACGATTAGTAGAACGGTCGTTACGTTGTCCAAAAAGGCAGAACCGACAGCAGTTAATAGGGATAGTAATAATAAAATGCGGATTGGTTTTCCACCAGCTGCCTTCGCTGCTTTAATGGCCACAAATTCAAATACGCCTGATTGACTCGTAATATGTACGAGAATCATCATCCCAATTAAAAGGGTAATCGTTTCCCATTGAATATGTGATGTGAAAGCAGTATGTAAATCTACAACTCCAAAAATAATCATAATAGCAGCGCCGAATAGTGCGATTACAGCACGATTCAATTTCTCAGAAATAATAAATCCGTACGTGATTAAAAACACGGCAATTGCAAAATAATATTGCCAATTTGCTACTTCATGTGCTGATTGTTCCAATCATGTCACCTTCTTTAAAGTATGTATTCAATTGTCGAAATGTATCTCGCTATATTAATACGGGATAAAATATATTGTAGCAAATTCAAAAAAGAAAGAAAACTATTTAACAAAGTGAAGGGAAAAATATGATTTTTACATATCATATAAAAAATATAAAAAATATAAAAAATATAAAAAATATAAAAAACACAGTGCAAATTATTAGGAAAAGTGAGCGTTGTCCTCTAATATAGAGATAGCAATTTACATTATTTTTGCGTAAAATGGTTTAAAGAGGTGAATTCCGATGGAAATAGTAAAAGATAGTTCTCTTATTCAAAATGAAATTGAACGTTTTGTAAATAAAGATGTATATATTCATTTAGAAACAACGAACGGAGCGTATGCGTCACACTTTAACGAAAAGATGATGACGGTTGGTGCATTCATTCGAAATGCAATTATTCGCTTTGAACGCGGGAAGATTACTGGAACGAATCCATACCGAGTTGGTTTAAAAATGGATCATGGCTGGGTATATGCAGAAGGTATTACGCACTGGGAAGTAGACGATAAAGAGCGTTTATTACTTGCAGGGCACGATAATCAAGGTCGCTTAGCAGTTGCACTTGAGTTAAGCTTAACGCCATTTAAGTAAGAAGGAGGGAAACTTATGGAGAGACATGTACTTGTTGTATTTCCGCATCCAGATGACGAAGCATTTGCGGCGGGAGGAACAATTCGCTTATTAACAGATCAAGGAGTACCTGTAACGTATGCATGTGGTACTTTAGGACAAATGGGACGTAATATGGGGAAAAACGTATTCGCTAACCGTGAAACGATTCCGAATATCCGTGAAAAAGAATTAAAAGATGCATGTGAAGCGATGGGAATTCAAGATTTAAGAATGCTTGGTTTCCATGATAAAACGTTAGAATTTGAAGATGTTAATTTCGTTGCAGATAAAATTGAAGCAATCATTCAAGAAGTAAATCCATCTCGAATTATTACATTTTATCCAGAGCACGGCGTACATCCAGATCATGATGCATTTGGCCGCGCAGTTGTTCGCGCTGTATCACGTATGCAAAAAGAAGAGCGTCCAGTCATTCATGCCGTTGCGATTACGAGAAATCGCGAAGCTGTATTAGGTGAGCCGGATGTTGTAAATAATATTAGTGAAGTATTCGAGCATAAATTAGCTGCACTAGGTGCGCATCGTTCACAAACAGAAGCGATGTTAGAAGAAACACACGTAAAAATCAAAAACAAAGATGCAGCAACATTAAAATGGCTGCAACTGGAACAATTTTGGACTTATAAATGGGAGTAGGCTAGAAGGGGACCTTCTAGTAGCTCTTACATAGAAAAAGCACCGTCATTTGGACGGTGCTTTTTTAGTGAATAACTTTTAATTTCCGCTATTTGCGAGCAGATTTCACTTTATCCCGCATTAACGGGCAGTAAGCCTACCACCTGGAAATTCAGAAAAAGCAAAGAAGGTAGGTGGAGGCGGACTGCCCGTAAAAGCCCGATTGGTTCAACTAATAATCAGTGGGGATGAACAAAACCCACACTGATTAAAGTTTCACTTTATCTTGTACTCCATTCTTTTGTAAATTCATCATGGTATGCTTCGCTCCAATGGTATGGCTGCAACTCTTTTAACGGTTTGAAAATGATATCTTGTTTAGAATTTGTAATGGCGCATAGTACTTCTGGTCCCCAATAAAATAAACGTTCTTGGCATACACCACAAGGTGATAATACTTTTAATTCAGAATGCTCATTTTCCCTTGCAAGACAAATAGAATGTGTAACTTTCTTATGAAATTTATGTGCTTCTAAAATTGCACCTGTTTCCATACAAAGTTCTGTTGAAGCGTTTATTACGTCAGGGGCCACACTTGTATAAATGGATCCATCTTCTACACGGATTGCTGCAGCTCCGCCCCAATTATGTGGATATCTTTGGTCAATTAAATTTTTCACTGCATCATATAATTGTTGTTCAATGCTCAATTGTATGTCCTCATTTCTGTTTAATTTTCGATTCAATGACTGTTATTTTTTTAGTAATACCGTTAAAAAAGAATAGTCACTCAATTTCAAACTATAAATGCAAGAATTACTTTTCATCTGCATACTTTTCCTCTAAGGCAATTAATAGAGGAATTGATATAGTTACAAGAATGATTAAAGTGGTTATAAAAGATTTAGAAAGAGCAAAAGAACCTTCGATTAAAGGTGATAAAAACTTGAATGAAAGTATACTTGTTATTAAGGAAACTACTAAAAAGCTAAAAAGAGACACATTTTTATTTTTGATAGATGTTTCTATAAAATCTTTAAGACAGCTTATGACGACAAATATAGTTAATATAATAAGAGAAATAAAATAATGTGTTAAATTTGTCACACTAATAGTAGGATCGTCTATTATATAAGCAAGTAACTTAGATACTAACATACCTCCAAATAATAAAATAATAAAAGCAAGTAATCCTTCCGATGTATAAGTGCTGAAATTATCTTTCTTGTTAAAGAGTTTATAATTCAGAGTAGATTGGCTTATTTGAATTAGGAATAGGATAATAATCCACACATAATATACAATTGGTAATTCTCCTGAGAGTAGAGCGATCAGGAAATTTATTACTGTCCTTAAAATTTCAATCATTACGAAAGGCCTCCTGTTTGTAAGCTTTACGACATTAAAATATGCTAGTGTGTCGTTTAATAATTAGAACTATCAATTCAAACTATTCCTAATTATTCCATAAAAGGGTGGTAGCATCAAGTTATCTTTTTAACAAATACTCTAAGGCCAAACACTAGAAAAAGAAACGCAATATGTAATATAATTGAAAAAGTATATATTAAAATCAATGTTAATATTACCCTCCTATAAGTATTAACATACGTAATTGAGGTGTTTTCTTTGTTGTTTTATGATCGAATTTCTATAATGGCCCCTCCTGTTCCGTAGCTTAGGAAAGTCTTTTTATTTCTGAGATTTTCAAAGTTATAGGAGGGTATGGAAAATGAAAAAAGTCTCAGTACCATCAATTTTGTTAATGATTATTCTTGTCGCATTTCCGCAAATTAGTGAAACGATTTACACACCGTCTTTACCTGATATTTCAAAGGCGTTACATGTAAGTAATAATGAGGTACAGTTAACACTTAGTGTGTATTTTGCTGGATTTGCTTTAGGTGTATTTTTTATTGGATGGTTATCAGATATAATTGGCCGTCGCCCGGCAATGTTATTTGGAATTGTCGTATATGGCGTTGGGAGTTTCTTATGCTTTATTGCAAATTCCATTGAAGTTTTATTGCTAAGTCGTTTTATTCAAGCGTTTGGAGCAAGTGCTGGCTCTGTTGTTACACAAACGATTCTTCGTGAAAGTGTAGAAGGGCATAAGAGGCATGTTATGTTTGCTCAAATCTCGGCAGTCATTGCTTTTACACCAGCGATAGGGCCGTTAATTGGTGGTTTTCTTGATCAAATGTTTGGATTTAAAACCGTATTTTTAAGTTTAGTAGTTATGAGTATCGGGATTTTTCTGTATACGTTTGTTTCTCTTCCCGAAACAAAAACGGACTCAGTAACGAATAAAATAAATGTATTCTTAGTCTTGAAGAGGTTAATTACAAATCCGAAAGTAGTAACATATGGGTTATTAATTGGAGGAGCGAATGGTGTTTTATTTAGCTATTATGCAGAAGCGCCGTTTATCTTTATTGAATACTTTCAGTTATCGCCTAGTATGTATGGACTTCTAGGAATTGTTGTTGCTTCCGCTTCTATTATTGGAGCGAAAGTTTCAAAACGATTGCTTGCCACGTATAAACCAGAGAAGATTATATATATCGGTTGTCTTGTAATGACAGAAGGAGCTATCCTTTTATCTGTTATTACGTTTGTTGGATCAAATCCGAATGTAATATATATGATTGTATTTTTAGTAGCGATGTTTATATTGCTATTAGGAATTGGGATAGCGTTACCTAACTGCTTAAGTTTAGCATTAGTAGATTTTCAAGATGTCATTGGTACAGCCGGAGCATTGTTTAGCTTAGGGTACTATGTAATTGTGACGATGACAGTTTGGGGAATGAGTCAACTTCATACGGGCTCGTTACTGGTGATGCCACTTTATTTTCTGGCTATTGTAGTTATCATGATGGTGTTTACTAAAGTGTTTATTTTAGGTAAACAAACCTCAAAAATGATTTAAATATGAAATGGTAAAAGAGTCTCATTTTCTAATGAGACTCTTTTATATTTTATCCTGCTGTTTTGAGGCAGTAAGATTCCTACCTCAAAATTGGGCTGGACTAAAGAAATCAGTAGTTTATTAATATATTAAATTTCTGGTTAGTATATGAATCGGACGTGTGGGAAATTACGTTATCAACTATAAAGATTGAAGTACATGAGATGTGAAACCTAGGAAGAAATACTCTCCCCGGTTATTTATACTGTAATAATATTCATGCCGGAATCATATTGAATAGATGTATTTTATTGTTAATTTAGTTAAAAATTAATTAGACTTATGTATAATGATTTATCGAAAAAATAATTGAACTTTTCAGATAAATGAATTAATATAAGGTAAGTAATTTTAAGATTTATAGAATATTGGAAGATGAAAGGTTTTGAGAATTTTGTAAGAGGCAAAAAACGATTTTAGGATAGCTTTAAAGTTAGTCTAAAATGACGTTTGCTTCATCATTTTCAGGGCCGAAAGGAATTAGGGGAAAGCATCTTGTTTTAAAATGCGGCTATGAATCATCTAAGAGGGGGAAGTGAAGTGGCAAACAAGGAATTGAAAAGGGGCTTAGAAGCACGTCATATTCAAATGATCGCTTTAGGCGGAACGATTGGTGTTGGTTTGTTTATGGGGTCGGCCAGCACGATTAAATGGACAGGTCCGTCAGTAATGCTTGCTTATGCAATTGCAGGTATTTTTATCTTCTTCATTATGCGTGCGATGGGTGAAATGTTGTATATGGAGCCGAGTACAGGTTCATTTGCGACGTTCGGTCATAAGTATATTCATCCGCTAGCTGGCTATATGACAGCGTGGAGTAACTGGTTCCAGTGGGTTATCGTTGGGATGTCAGAAATTATTGCGGTTGGAGCATATATGAAATATTGGTTCCCGGAATTACCAGCTTGGATACCAGGCGTAATCGCAATGGTTATTCTTGGCGCAGCTAACTTAATTTCTGTTAAGTCATTTGGTGAATTTGAATTTTGGTTTGCGATGATTAAAATCGTTACGATTCTATTAATGATTATTGCGGGATTTGGACTTATTTTCTTTGGAATTGGTAACGGCGGAGAAGCGATTGGCATATCTAATCTTTGGTCAAATGGCGGTTTCTTTACAGGTGGTTTTTCAGGATTCTTCTTTGCATTATCACTTGTAGTTGGTGCATACCAAGGTGTGGAATTAATTGGTATTACTGCTGGTGAAGCGAAAAATCCGAAGAAGACACTTACAAGAGCGATTCAAAGTACAATTTGGCGTATTTTAATTTTCTATATTGGTGCTATTTTCGTTATTGTAACTGTGTATCCATGGGATCAATTAAGTACAATTGGTAGTCCGTTCGTAGCAACTTTTGCGAAGGTTGGTATTACGGCAGCAGCTGGACTTATTAACTTCGTTGTTATTACAGCGGCGATGTCTGGTTGTAATAGTGGTATTTATAGTGCGGGGCGTATGCTGTATACGTTAGGTGTAAATGGACAAGCACCGAAATATTTCACGAAACTTTCTGGAAATGGTGTACCTTTATTCGGTACAGTTGGTGTAATTATCGGTTTAGCGGTTGGTGTTGTATTAAGTTATATTGCGCCGAAAAACTTATTTGTATATGTATATAGTGCGAGTGTACTTCCTGGTATGGTGCCATGGTTCGTCATTTTAATTAGTCAAATTAATTTTAGAAAAGCAAAAGGGGCAGAGATGAAAGATCATCCGTTCAAAATGCCATTTGCTCCTGTTACAAACTATTTGACGATTGCCTTTTTAATAATGGTATTAATCGGAATGTGGTTTAACGATGATACGCGTATTTCACTAGTTGTAGGTATTGTTTTCTTAGCTATCGTAACAATTAGTTTCTACGCTTTCGGAATAGGGAAACGACCTCCGTTAGATGTTCCAAATGATCAAGAGATTTCAAGTAAATAAAGATAGTAAAAAGTCCGATTTCTCATTTGGAAATCGGACTTTTTGTTATTAAAACTTTTCTAAAACGATTTTTCCAATTGTACTTCCGCTTTCAAGCAGAGCATGTGCTTTCTTTACGTTTTCAGCGTTAATTGGTGAAAGTGTTTCATTTAATGTAGTCTTTAAAATACCTTCATCTAATAGTTCGCTTACTTTATTTAATAGTTCGTGCTGCGTAATCATATCGCCAGTTTCATACATTGCTTTTGTGAACATAAACTCCCAAACGAATGTAGCACTTTTACTTTTTAAAATACCCATCTCAAGAGGGTGTTCATTTTCTACGATAGAGCAAATTTTTCCTTGTGGTTTAATGAGGTCACAAATTGCTTGCCAATGTTGATCTGTATTGTTTAAGCAGAAAATATAATCTACATCTTTTAGCCCAAACTCTAATATTTGATCTTGTAAAGGTTGGTGATGGTTAATAATATAATCGGCACCAAATTTTTCAACCCAGTGTATCGTTTCATTACGGGATGCAGTTGTGATTACATTCAGTCCAGCCCATTTGGCCAGTTGAATTGCAATCGAGCCAACACCACCAGCACCGCCAATAATTAAAATGTTTTTGAATGTATTCTCATCTTTCTTATTATAATCAATACCTAAACGTTCAAATAAACCTTCCCATGCTGTAATAGCTGTTAAAGGAAGTGCTGCAGCTTCAGCATCATTTAACGTTTTAGGTTTCTTGCCAACGATTCTTTCATCAACTAGGTGGTATTCACTATATGTACCTTGTCTCGTAATACTTCCAGCGTAAAATACTTCGTCGCCTTCTTTAAATAACGTACAACCTTCGCCCGTTTGTACGACGACACCACTAGCATCCCAGCCAAGTATTTTCGCTACATCTTCTTTTTTATCTTTCGGAGAGCGAACTTTTGTATCAACTGGATTAATGGAAATAGCGTTAATTTTAACAAGTATATCTCTTCCTGTAGCAACAGGTCTTTCAACTTCAATATCAATTAAACTGTTTTCTTCTTCAATAGGTAAGTATTCATGTAAACCAATTGCTTTCATTTGTATTCCCTCCATTAAAGTAAGAGTCATTTACTCTTTTATTATAGTAGGTAAAGCGTCATTATGTAAAAAAGTTGAGTTCTTTCCATTTTGTAAAAGAGCTGTTTCAACTTCATTTAGAACTTTGTAACTGGCGAGCAACACCCATCACTCTGATTTTATAAGCGTCGGATGAGAGGTATACTTATTTTTCCAGTGTACCTTGCAATGAATAATACCAAGTGTTATATTATACTTGTAGTTATTCGTTATAAAACAGTACTAAATAATAAACAGTAGTGGATATCAATTAGAATAGGGTGAATGAATATTGAATGTACAATTTAAAAAAGGAGTTTTAGAACTTTGTGTTCTTGTCTTACTGGATAAGCAAGACCGTTATGGATATGAATTAGTTCGAAATATTTCCAATCGAATTGAAATATCAGAAGGGTCTGTTTATCCTCTTCTTCGAAGGCTAACTAAGGAAGAATATTTTACAACGTATTTACAGGAGTCTTCAGAAGGCCCTTCAAGAAAGTATTATACACTGACGGATAAAGGTAGAACGTATTTATATCAACTTTTGGAGGAATGGAATGAGTTTTCACAAGGTGTCAATCAATTAATTAAAGAAGGTGTAGGTAATGACGAAAGATAAATTTTTACAACAATTAAATGTATCTCTAAAAAGGTTATCTGATAAAGAGCGTGCAGATATTTTAAAAGATTATGAAGAACATTTTACTTTCGGATTAGAGGAAGGGAAAAGTGAAGAAGAAATTGCAACTTCATTAGGCTCTCCAGCTCAAATCGCCAAAGAGTTATTAGCAGATTATCATATTGAGAAAGTAACAGCAAGTGCAACAACAGGAAATGTTTTTCGGGCAATTTGGGCAGTAATTGGATTAGGTTTTTTTAATTTGTTAATCGTGCTTGGACCTGCAATTACATTAGCGGCATTAATTTTTTCAGGATGGGTTCTAGGTATCTCATTTTTAGGCGCACCATTACTTGTTTTAGTTGATACGATTATACATCCAAATACATTCTTGCTATTTAATCTTTTTGTTTCTTTAGCACTTTGTGGACTTGGATATTTCATTGTTATTGCTATGTTATTTTTAACGAAGCTAGCAAAGAATGGATTTGTTCGTTATTTAAAGTTCAATATAGCATTAGTAAAAGGTGGTTTAAAGCATGATAAATAAAAAGAGTCTTTCAATCATTGCAGGTATTATTTTCATTATTGGTATTATCGGAAGTTTATTTACTTATCGTTCAATTGCTGCAGTACCAATTTCAGAAGAAAAGGTCGTTAATAATAATAATAATGTGTCAAGCGTCATTATTGATACAAATAACGTTCGTGTTAATATCAATCCTACAAAAGATAGTAACGTGAAAGTAAAATTAGATGGCGAGGTTAATCCAAACGTAAAAAGAACATTAGCTACGGATGAGGAAGATTCAACGCTTCTCATTTCTTATAAAGAAAAACAACAGAGCTGGTTCAACTTTAATATTTCTGAAGTATTGGCTCCATTAACATTAAATGTGTATCTACCCGAAAAACAATATGATTCATTAAAAGTTTCCAATAATAATGGCTACGTTTCTGCTAAAAAACTAAACGCAACACATTTTAATATAAATACAAGCAATGGACATGTTGAATTAAGAGAAATCAATTCGCCAAAAATTATCGCAGAAGCAAACAATGGAATTATGGATTTCAAAGATGTATTGGCACAAAATATTCATGTGAAATCGAACAACGGACGAATAATGCTAGACCATGTTGAAGGTGAAATAGAGGGGCAAACTAAAAATGGAAGTCTTACTCTTAAAACGAATGAACTGGATCGAAATCTCAATTTTATGACTCATAATGGGAAAATTAATATTGAAACCGAAAAAGAACCAACTAATGTTCAATTTAATGTTTCTGTCGACAACGGCAGCGCGAATATCCTGAATAAATATAACGGGAATACGGTTATTGGAAAGGGAGAAAATATAATTAAATTAAACACACATAACGGAAATATTACAGTGAAAAACCAATAGCATATTACCTTTTATAATCTCAGCTCGTCGCACATAAAGAGCAATAATAAATAAAAAAGAACCGACTCCTTTTTTCAACATATAGGTAGTCGGTTCTTTTTTATGTAACCTTCGTTTAAGTGTGTATCCTTTTCGTATTTCAAAATACAAACAGTTGATTTATTATCCTGGATTCTTAGAAAAATAACGAATAATAATTAATAGTGTAAGGAGAATTTGTGAATGACTCAAAAATAATAGCTGAAACAATGAAAAGTGAGAAGGAGTTTATTTCTAGCAAGAGGAATTCTTTACTGTATTGTTTTATTCAAAACTAAATTTAAAGGTGGATACATAATGACAGTAAAGAAGCTTTATTTCGTCCCAGCAGGTCGTTGTATGTTGGATCATTCGTCTGTTAATAGTACATTAACACCAGGAGAATTATTAGACTTACCAGTTTGGTGTTATCTTTTGGAGACTGAAGAAGGACCTATTTTAGTAGATACAGGTATGCCAGCAAGTGCAGTTAATAATGAAGGTCTTTTTAACGGTACATTTGTCGAAGGGCAGGTTTTACCGAAAATGACTGAAGAAGATAGAATCGTGAATATTTTAAAACGGGTTGGTTATGAGCCGGAAGACCTTCTTTATATTATTAGTTCTCACTTGCATTTTGATCATGCAGGAGGAAATGGCGCTTTTATAAATACATCAATCATTGTACAGCGTGCTGAATATGAGGCGGCGCAGCATAGCGAAGAATATTTGAAAGAATGTATATTGCCGAATTTAAACTACAAAATCATTGAAGGTGATTATGAAGTCGTACCAGGAGTTCAATTATTGCATACACCAGGCCATACTCCAGGGCATCAATCGCTATTAATTGAGACAGAAAAATCCGGTCCTGTATTATTAACGATTGATGCATCTTATACGAAAGAAAACTTTGAAGATGAAGTGCCGTTTGCGGGGGTTGATTCGGAATTAGCCTTATCTTCAATTAAACGTTTAAAAGAAGTTGTGATGAACAAGAAGCCGATTGTTTTCTTTGGACATGATATAGAACAGGAAAAGGGATGTAAAGTGTTCCCTGAATATATATAGTGCAAAAAGTCATGAGCTCACTTCACATGTGCTCATGACTTTTTCGTTTAAATAATTTTTTTGAATAAGTTATAAACTTTTTTAGAACTATCTTCATTTAATTGATAGTACGTAAGGTTTACATCATCAGGAGTATCTTGCTGAGCAATCATCACTTCGTTACTGTGATGGTCAACTACCCAAATAAAATATTTTTTATAAGTTCCATCCTCGAAAGTAATCCACATATCACAGTCTATTAAATCTGATCCTTCTTCATCTAATGTTAATTTTCCTTTTTTGGCGGTATCCATACTGTTAATGAATGTTTTTAATTCATCTGTTTTCGTGAGAAAGATATCTTTTTTTGTTTTAATTGACTCGACATGTATATCTTTTATTTCCTGTTTTCCTAAAAAGACAGGGGGCTTATTTGGATCTCTTTGAGTTGAAATGATAGTAGCTTTCTTCTTTGGTTTATTTGCTGTATAGAAATCTTGAATAGATTCTCCAGAGTTAAAAAACCATACGATACCCAAAATAATCAATGCGCTACCGAGCAGTAAAATGATTTTTTTAATAGAATATTCTCCTCTCTATCACTTCGTATGAAGAGCTTTTCTATTAATATATGATAGGGAAGCGTAAAGTATTATAATTGAACTTGGTTATTCTGCACAGTTTTAACAGGGCGATCTACGAGTAAATTGTAAGTGAGTCCGATTAGTACGAAAATGCCACCGACAACCTTTCCTATAGAGAGTTCGTGTGACAAGATGAAATCAATGATAGTCCCCGCAAATAATTGTCCGATAAAGATGAGTAACGTTAAATAAAATGCTGATATTTTAGGTGTAATATAGTTCGATAACGAGATGACGATAACGCCTACTAATCCGCCTAAGTAAACAGCGATAGGAATAGATTGCAACGTATGACTAGGAATGTACATTGAATCTGAACTGAAAATTAAAAATAACATAGAGAAAAATAATCCAGTAATATAATTAAAAAACGTACCTTCCCAATTACCGATTTTCGCTGCTAAATTTGCGTTAATAATTCTAGCAACAACGATAGAAACACCAGCTAAAATAGCGATGGTAATATATAACATTTTCTTGCCCCCATTAATAAATTGTCATGATTATAATTCCGGAAGAGATGAAACATAATCCAATTAGTTTTTTCTTTTCAAACTTTGCAACTTTCATTCCTAATAAGCCGAAATGATCAATAACGATGGAAGCAATGGATTGACCAAGTAAACTTAATGCGATCGTAATAGAGGCACCAAGGACGGAGAAACTTATATTATTAAAAAGGACAGTGAATACTCCAATCGCTCCAGCGCTATATAAAAAAAGTGGAATGCTTTTATCAAAATAAATTTTATTTTTGTTTATGATTAAAACGAAAATAACTGCAATTAAACCGACAAGGTGAATGACAACGCTTGCTGTATACTTGCCAATTAATTCAGATAAAATCCCATTCAATGGAAGCATAACGGCGATGAGCACACCAATAAAGACAGAAAGAAAGTTGTACAATGTAATATCCCCTTTAATTTTCATATTTGTAATGACTGTATCATGCTGAAATTGTGAATTACTATGACATATGTCATAGTGGAAGGGGAAAATTTTGATTACAATGGGGAGTAGTTGTAAAGGCGGGGGAACTATGAAGAAAATATGTAATTCTATTAAATTAACAAATTGTATGAAAGAAAATAATATTGACTCCTTTTTTAGTAATGATATGAAACCATATATGGAACTAATATTTTTTAAAAAGAATGAGTTTATTTGTAGAGAGAATGAAGAGATAGATTATTTATTTTTCTTCGTTGAAGGAAAAGCGAAAGCGTTTAATACATTAAGTAACGGGAAATCTGTATTGTTATGCTTTTATGATAGCTTGCAGCTGTTAGGAGATGTGGAGTTAATTCATTCTCAAAAGACAGCTTCAAACGTACAAGTGATGGCAGATTCATATTGTGTTGGTTTGCCTTTAGGGAAAGTGAGAAATCAACTATTTCATGATGCGAAATTTTTACGATGTATTTGCGGATCGTTAGCACATAAGTTAAATCGGCTTTCAAAAAATAGTACAATTAATTTACTATATCCACTTGAAAATAGACTTGCGAGTTACATGTTAGCAGCAGGGGAACGAGCGGTGCGGCATGGAAATAGAATTGTATTTAGTGGGAATTTAACGGAAACAGCGGAATTGTTAGGAACGAGTTATCGTCATCTATTACGTACATTAAATATTTTTTGTGATAAAGAGATAATAAAAAAGAACAATGGTTGCTTCGAAGTAGTAAATGTGGATGTTCTGAGGGAATTGGCAGCAGATGTTTATAAATAGGAGGAGATTAGAATGATTACACCTATATTTAGAATTTTTGATGTTGAAAAAGCAAAGCTATTTTACATAGATTTTTTAGGGTTTAAAATGGATTGGGAACATGGGTATGGGGAACATATGCCATTATATATGCAAATTTCGTTACATGATGCTGTAATACATTTATCAGAACATCATGGGGATGCTTCGCCAGGCGGTGCGATTCGGGTGAAAATAGAGGGGTTAAAAAGTTATTATACTAGTTTATCAAGTAAAGATTATGCCTATGCAAAACCTGATATAGAGAGCACACCGTGGGATACAATGGAATTAACTGTGATTGATCCGTTTTTAAATAGAATTATATTTTATGAGGAGAGGGTTTAGGATTAGCACTACTAAGCCTTTATTAGATTGACCTGGTGAGTTAATGGCTTGGCGAATAAAATAATGAACTACTCGTGGAGATATGGAGCAAAAAAATAGATCAGTAGCAGCGACTACTGATCATCCATATGTACATGAATTAGGAGAGGTCAAACATTTATTAACTTTATTATAATTGATTTTCACAAGAATAAAAACTGAAAATTCTAATTTTATGTTGAGAAAGTTTTTTGTATCGAAATATATAAAAGAATAGGGGTTTTTAGTAAAAAGAAATATGATATTTATATTTTAATAAATTGTGATATAGTTTATAAAGAACAGATTACATAAAATGTTATTTTATTACATATAAAGTAAGGGGGGATGGTTGTGAAGTTTGATGATCAACGCCTACTAGGAGTACGATTAGGTTCTATACTTGTAACAGAGGAAAATCAATATTTAGTAATTAAGAAAAAAGATCATTATGCACTTTTAAATATACATAATTTAGAATGCACACATGTTGAAGTGCAGCTAGAACATATTGAAGAAATGTTGCAGGAAGATTTTCAAGAAAGTATAACGGAGATTATCGCACCAGAACATATAAAAATTGTTGCGAAAAATATAATATAAGTAAAGAAGCTGGAAGGAACAGCTTCTTTCTTTTCATTATAAGGATAACGTTTTTAACAATTCACCAATAATCCCTTCCATTTGATGAACACCTAAGTCAGCGTTAGTCATTATAACAGCACCATTACCTCGGTATGGATAGCATATCATCATACATTGAAATCCCACGCCCCATCCAAGTGAATGCATTTGTAAGTCTTCGTTAGAATCATCTAGAAAGATACCTAATCCAGTCCATTTTGAGCAACCTTGAGGAGAAAGCATATCTTGTACTAATTTTTGAGAAAGTTTTAGTTTGCCCTTTCCTTGTAAGGAATGAATGATTTCGATAACTAAAGCTGATAAGTCTGTTGGTGTTGTCCAAATACCTGAAGCGGCTGCGAATGGATAAAATGGATACTTCTCATTCGTAACGGTGCCATCTTTATTATGCCCACAAGCAAAGGCCTCCATTTTATTTATATCTTCAGGAGGGAATAGCATACTATTTTTCAGTTGTAGTGGCTGAAAGATATATTCTTCAAGTAAAAGGTTAAATGGTTTTCCAGTTATATCTTCAAGTAGTAATTCGATAATACAAAAGTTTGCATCAGAGTAGTGAAATTCACTTTCTGGTGTATAAGTTATTTCTATCGGTACTGAACAATATGATGTTTTACCAGCAAGGATTTCGGACATGTTTGGTCGCCCTTGTGCAAGTGTATAATGCTCAAAACTATTAGGAGGATCAATAATTCCAGATTGGTGACTTAATAAATTTCGTAATGTTACTTTTTTCTGTGAGGTAAATAGATTGGTAGGTATGTTCCAAGATGTAAGTCTATCATTTACGTCTTCATCTAAATGTATGATTTCTTGATCTGATAACGTTAGTACGAGCATTGTAGTGATGAATTTACTAATTGAACAAGAGTTGAATATAGAATTCGTAGTGACAGTTTTAGTTGTTCCAGATTCAAGTGTTCCAAAAGCAGCGACTTTGTCTAGTGTACCATCACGTATAACGGCAAGGCTTAAACCTGCAACGGAATATTGGTTCATTTTCTCGTATATATTGTTACTTTTTAAGTTCATAGTGACTCCTTTCTTTAAAAAGACAGAATGTTAGTTCTATTGTACAGTAATAAATAGAGAGAATGAGAGAAAAAGAAAAAACTTCATCTTTTATCGATGAAGTTTTTTAGTTAATTTGAAGTGAATGTTTTAAAAAATTTGTCTCGGTACATGTACATAAGCCATGAGGTTGTTAGTAAAGAAATAATGATTTGTTTGTTTTGAATTGGCGCATTGAAAACAAGCCAGCCAACGATATCAAATAATAAATGTAGTGCAATTGAAAGAACTACAAATTGTAGTAACGTCTTAAAAAATCTTTTCATAAAGTATCCCCCTAAAATAAAAGGTTTTATCAACAGTGTTGTATATTACTATTATACATTAAATGTGTTTCATGGTAAAATTTACATAAGTTAGTGAAATAAAACAAATGAAAGCTAATGAGGAGGAATAGTCATGGAATTTTGGATGATCATACCGATAGCGGTCTTTGGGTTTATTTATATTGCTGAAAAATTAAATAGAATCGAAAAGAAAACGGATGCACGTTTAAAGAGGATGGAAGATAGATTACAGCTAATTTCGAAAGAAATGGAAATTGTAGATAGAGAACCTGAAATTAATAAAGAGTTGCGTCAGCTTATGGAAGAAGGAAAAACAGTTACAGCAGCTAAGAGAGTAAGAGAGGCTTTTGGTTTTTCCTTATTAGAAGCGAAGCAATATGTTGATAAATTATAAAAAAGATCATCCATTTGGGTGATCTTTTTTCACTGTACCATGCGTGTATTTACATAGGCAGCGATTATAACGTGACCAATTATAATGATAGGAAATAAGATTTTTGCATTAGGAGTAGTGAAGACACTGCCAATTGTGGCAATAGCACCAGCAGTTAAATTATAAAGACCCACTATTTTTGATAACTTAACTTTATCTGATACACGGCGTTCGTTGAATCCTGATAAGAGCCAAGTGTATTGTTTTACTCCGATGAAATAAGCTAGTGCAAATGAAATGATTGCTAGTATGAATAATGATGGGGAAGCGAAGAGAGTCATTGAAAACACCTCCATGAAAGGGCTATAAATAAATTATAGTATGAATGTTATAATTTAACAAAATAGATTTTAAGTGTAATAGAAAAACGGAGTATTTATCATGAAGGGAGATTAAGTATGAATATTGTGGAATTCCAGAGATATGTATTAAATTTCAGTAAAGAAAAAGGATTTCAAGAGACAACGATTGAAGAGCGAACGATGTATGCGATGGCGGAATTGGGTGAATTAGCGGAAGCTATATTAAAACGTGATAAAATACAAGATTCGAAAAGAGAGATTGGTTTAGAAATGTTTGATGTCATTTGGAATGTATGTGATTTAGCAAACAAGTTAGAAATTGATTTAGAGAAGGCATTTGAAGAAAAAATGAGGATTAATAAAAAACGTGAATGGTAAGTGGAATATTAATGTGTAAAGATGGGGGATATGGGTGAAAAAGAAGCTTATTATAGGAGGAGTCTTTACCTTAATTAGTGTAATGAGTGTTGTCGCTTACTTATTTTTTTAAGGCATATTTATTCCGAATCAAATAAGTGCGGATAAGTATGAAATAAAAGGTGTAGATGTTGCGTCATACCAAGGAGATATAGATTGGAGAGAGTTGGAAAAGCACAATATGAAGTTTGCGTTTATAAAGGCTACTGAAGGAAGCTCGTTTGTAGATAAGTACTTTTCGGAAAATTGGACGAATGCGAATAAGACAGGTATGCGCGTCGGAGCGTATCATTTTTTTAGTTTTGATAGTAAGGGTGAAACACAAGCAGAGCAATATATACGAACTGTTCCAAAGTATAAACAAGCATTGCCACCCGTAATTGATGTTGAGTTTTATGCTAACAAAAAAGATAATCCCCCTAAGCGTGAAGATGTTGTGAAAGAGTTGTCGGTCATGATAAAAATGCTAGAAAAACATTACGGTAAGAAAGTAATATTGTATGCAACTCAAGAGGCATATGATTTGTATATAAAGAATGCGTATCCCCAATGTGATATATGGATTCGTAGTGTCTTTACAAAACCGAGTTTATCTGACGAGAGAAAATGGACGTTTTGGCAATACACGAACCGTGGGAGATTAAATGGTTATAATGGAAAAGAGAAGTATATTGATTTGAATGTATTTTCTGGGAACGAGGAAGAGTTTGAGAATTATGGAATAAAAGGTTAAGTTTTCAAGCGCACAAAATTTGTGCGCTTTTTTGTTACTTACATAAAAATATGCAAATAAAGATGGAACAAACTTTTGAGCTGAATTGTCTAATATAGGTAATAACTATTTCGTTTGAAAGAAAGGGTGGAGAAAATGAAAAATACATTATTAAAATTAGGGGTATGTGTTAGTTTACTAGGAACAACTCAATTTGTTAGTACAGTTTCTTCTGTGAAAGCGGAACAAAAGCTAGAGCAAAAAGTAATAAAAAATGAGGCAGGAACTATTTCAATTTCTCAGTTAAACAAAAATGTATGGGTTCATACGGAGTTAGGTTATTTTAACGGAGAAGCAGTTCCTTCGAACGGGCTAGTTCTTACTACTTCAAAAGGATTAGTACTTGTCGATTCTTCTTGGGATGATAAACTAACGAAGGAATTAATAGAGATGGTAGAAAAGAAATTTAAGAAGCGTGTAACGGATGTCATCATTACACATGCGCACGCTGATCGAATTGGCGGAATAAAAACGTTGAAAGAAAGAGGCATTAAGGCGCATAGTACAGCACTAACTGCAGAACTAGCAAAGAAAAGTGGATATGAAGAACCGCTTGGAGACTTACAATCCATTACAAATTTGAGGTTTGGAAATATGAAAGTAGAAACATTTTACCCAGGGAAAGGACATACAGAAGATAATATCGTCGTATGGTTACCGCAATACAACATTTTAGCTGGAGGCTGTTTAGTGAAATCTGCGGAGGCTAAAGATTTAGGGAACGTTGCTGATGCCTATGTAAATGAATGGTCCGCATCGATTGAGAATGTGCTGAAGCGATATGGAAACATCAATTCAGTAGTGCCTGGTCATGGGGAAATAGGGGACAAAGGATTGCTTTTACATACATTGGATTTGTTGAAATAAGAAACTGTGGGAATATAAAAGCGAGGAGAAACAATTTTCTCCTCGCTTTCTTCTAGCTATATTTAAATGCGAAGCCATCAATTATGCCTGCATACGTTACTGAGATTTTAATTCCAAGTATACAAATACCAGTACCGTCATAATTGCTATAACAACGTAAGTAGCATCAAGCATTATAAGTGTTTTTAAAGTTTCAGTCATCCTCATTCACCCCTGGTATAAAAATATAAACATAATCTTTTATCAATCAGATAATAGATTATAGAGATAACAATGTATATGAAATTTATTAAGTAGATTCTATATAAATATATCATATAAATAATGTAAATAATGTTAAGATAGTGTAAATGTATTGTAAAGAAAGAGGTGACTCATCAGTCTATAAATCTATTTATTTGTAAATGCTATGTATCTCTCGTGTGCCGGATAGAACGCAGTTATAATATGTGAAAAATAGATTCATTTTGATAAATCAATCACGATGCTAGCTGTTACTACATTTTCCTCTAATACTTCTACCTGTACTTGTTCATCGTTTCTCCAACTGATATTGAAGTTGTCTGTCGTATACATTTCTTTAAGAGTGACCTCTTTATATTTTTCTAAAATGCTACCTCTTTTCCCATAATAGATTCTTACAGTTGAGCTGGGGTTTGGTCCTTTTGATTTTATTGTTTCTCTAAGCTCGATAATATTTATTAGATTTGGAGATTCACTTTTTTGAAAGGTAAAGGAACTGACCACTTTTTGTACCTTCTTAAAAACAGGACCATTGGATTTATTTGATATGCTAAATTCCACAACTTCAGGTACGGATTCTTTTCCTCGTAGCGTTATCGTTGCTTCATAATCGTTTTTCCAATCTACGAAAACGTTTGAGGAATCGAGACGTTCCCCCTCATTTGCAATACTTATGTCAAAATGTTCCCATAAGCCGTATTTAATTCTGACGGGAGAGGAACCATGAGAAGAGTCTGAATCTATTTTCACTACTTTAATCGTATTTTTATTATTTGGAGAATGACTTTTTTTAAGTGTAATGTCCTGTAAATACAAAATGTAAGACAAACAGCCTACTACTAAAATAATTGGAATTACAATACGTAAGGCAGTAATGAGACGTCCCCGTGTCGCTTTTTTCTTAGTGCTTTTACTATTTTGTTCAAGTTCTTTTTCAATACTCGTTTGAACCGTTACTTTTGGCGGGCGAATAAGCCACCAAATGAAAGTTATAAGTAGTAAGAAAAGAGGTATTCCTTGAATAAAGAGAAATCCTTTCCAAAAATCTAGTCTAGTACTATACGGAGAATCTGTTGCCATCACCCCTATAAAAAGTGCCATTGGACTTGCAAGTATATTTATCCCTAAACCGATCAATATGAATGAAAGATTTTTATTTCTAATTTTTCGTGATCCAGCCATAATAAACAGAAATACTGCAATACCGAGTATAAGAAACAGTGTTCCGTAATAAAACATCATATATACCATATTATCCCTCCATAACTTTAATTGTACCATCAGTAAGGAAAATTTTGTGAAATGTTAGGTGGATATGATATTTGTATTACTTAAAAGTGCACCGATATATGATGTAAATAAATCAAGTGCAAGTATGAATACCAGAAGACAGTAACAATATTATGTCAACAATATGAACTGTCACAAATTTTTATATATTATTGTGATTGATATCACATCCCCTTTTCTCAATGGGTATTATGCTTAGGTTGTAAGAAATGATTGGGAGAGGGTGGGATGATCATGTTTTGTTATCAATGTGAACAAACGCCAACAGGTGGATGTAAAGTGATGGGTGTTTGCGGTAAAAATGAAACAATTGCAAGTTTACAAGATACGATTGTGTTTGGGCTAAAAGGAATTGCAGCTTATCGTACGCATGCTGCTCAGCTAGGGTATACTGATGCATTTGTAGATGCTACGACGCAAGAAGCACTGTATATGACATTAACAAATTCCAACTTTAATGAACAAGAACATATTGATATGGCTATGAAAGTAGGGAAATCGGCTTTACGAGTAATGGAGTTGTTAGATGAGGCGCATACGAATCACTTTGGTGTTCCAGAGCCTGTTCAAATTACGCAAAACCATGTAGAAGGTAAGGCAATTGTAGTTACTGGACATAATTTATTTGCGTTAGAAGAATTATTAAAACAAACAGAAGGAAAAGAAATTAATATTTATACGCATTCTGAAATGTTACCAGCACACGGTTATCCGCAGCTGAAAAAATATAAACATTTAAAAGGAAACATCGGTAAGGCATGGTATGATCAACGACGTCTTTTTGAAAAATTTACAGGTGCTATATTAGCGACAACGAACTGTGTTATGCCAATTAAAGGGTCGTACTCTGATCGATTCTTTTCATATGATATTGCAGGTTTAGAAGGTGTACAAAAAATTGAAAATGATGATTTTGCACCATTGATTCAAAAAGCGCTAGAACTTCCAGAAGTACATATGGAGTCGGATGAACAGTTAGTAACAGGGTTCCATCATAATACAGTATTATCATTAGCTCCTGAAATTATTGAGGCAGTAAAAGAAGGAAAGATTAAGCGTTTCTTTGTCATCGCAGGTTGTGATGCACCAGGAAAAGGCGGAGAATATTATCGTGAATTAGCAACGTCACTTCCACCAGAAACAGTTATTTTAACGACTTCTTGCGGGAAATTCCGCTTTAATGATGTGGATTACGGTGTTGTACCTGGTACAAAGATTCCGCGTTACATTGACTTAGGGCAATGCAATAATTCAATTTCAACAGTGAAAATAGCAGCCGCTTTAGCAGATGCTTTTCAATGCGAAGTGAACGAACTGCCAGTTAGTATTGTCCTATCATGGTTTGAACAAAAAGCGATTGCGATTTTACTTGGACTATTTAGTCTTGGTATTCAAGATATTCGCATCGGTCCAAAGGCACCTGAATTTATTTCACCTGGCGTGCTTGATGTATTACAAGAAACATTCGGTTTAAAACTAATTACAACTGCAGCGGAAGATATGGAAATGATGTTATCGTAACAGAAAAGATGTTTTCATTTAATTATGGCTTTATAAATCATTTGTATGTGCGTGAGTAAACGTACATACAAATGATTTATTTTATTAATAAAGAGAAGCTGCTATATCTATAAAATTTATGATTTTATAAGGCTTTTAAAGGGTACCACCATATGCCTATAAACTTAAGATTTGTAAGTAACCCCAAAATGAAATTTCTACATGAATATCTATAATTTCACCTCTTTTTCATTTGGTTTGAAAATATTGAAAAAAGCCCCACTCATTTTGATTACACTTTTCAAAATGGAGGGCTTTTTTTTACTGTAACAATAAGTTGGGGTACAGAAGCATACCCATCAACCATTTATTATAAAGTAACCTCTGAACGTATTATATTATTGTTTTTTTCTTGACAGACATAAAAATGATTTATTTGTCTTATTGATAATTTATAAACGTTGTTATAAAATGTTTATGTATATATAAACTTATTTTGTTTTTGTTTGGTTTTATTTGGTGTGCAGGGAATGTCGATGACAATAAAATAATGGGTATATCACCTGCAAAAAGAGTGGAACTAATACGGGAAGGATGCGTTTGTTAAAAAATTAAAAAAGTAAGCATTGTTAGCTCTTGAAGAAAAATGACTAAAAAAGTTACAAGCATATGGAGAACAGGTTGATATAAAAAAGTCCTAAAGGGGGACGGAATTATGGAACAAAGAAAGTATTTGGTAACACCTCAAGATCGAATGAATTATTTATTAGGTCTTTATTCTGCAGACCAACAAATTAATGTAGTTCTTTATTTTCCTGTAGGTATATCAAAGGAAATACTTGAAGAATCAGTAAGGATAACGTTACAATTGCAGCCAGTTTTGAACAGCCGGTTTGTAGAAAATGATATTCCTTACTGGGAGGAACATTCATCTGGCACTAACTCATCCATTTGCCTTTTTGCAGAAGGAAATAATCAAGAACTTGAAATAATGGCGATAGATTTTATTAAGGAACCTGGTGATCGTATTCAGGGACCTATGGTTCAAACGAAATTATTACGGGGCACTACAACAGATATGTTAGTTGTGAAATTATCTCATCTATGTTCAGATGGTGCAGGAGTCAAGGAATATATTAAATTACTTGGAACAATATATACTCACCTTTCATTGGGGCGATCTAAGAATCAAATTATAAAGGAATTTGGTGAGGGAAATGAGGGGTGTCGAGATCAATCACATGTATTCAAATATGCTGGAGTATCGGACATAAAAAGTGCGTATCGTCCTTACAAAGAACAACAGGCATCGTTATGGTCTTTTCCATCTCAACCTAACAAAAATAAATTCCCCCAGATGTCCGTAAGGCGGTTGAGCCATGAGCAAACTTTACGTCTAACCCAATGGACAAAAGTACAACAGGCTACCTTGAATGATGTAATCATGACTGCATACTTCCGGGCTTTATCACATTTCACTGTGTATGCAGAACCTCGCACCGCAGAAAAAATGATTGGTTTGACAATTGATTTACGTAGATATCTGCCTAATTATACAACTGGTGCTATTTGCAACTTATCTGGTATGGAAATGCCAGTGATTAAAATGGAAGACGATGAAACATTTAATCAGACTCTTGTTCGAGTTAAACAATCAATGGATAAAATAAAGTCTCAAAATCCAGGTCTTTCTTCAGCAGCAGGAATGGAGCTATTGGCAGAAATGAAGCTATCTACAGTGAAGGAAATGTATAATCAGCAATTCGAACGGGCTGTACAGATGGGGATGGCGTTGCCATTACTGACAAATTTGGGAGTGATCGCTGATGAACCGATTCAGTTTGGTGAAAATCAAGCTGAGGACGGGTATATGACATCACCTATTATGTATGCACCATTCTTTTCAATGGGAGCAAGCTCTTATAATGGAAGACTTACATTTACGATTGGTTATCACGCGCCGGATACATCAAAAGAAAAGGTAGAAGAATTTTTAGATAGTGTTGTGAATCAACTATCACAAATAAAATAAAAGAGAAAAAATTTCTAGCAGAATTGTATTTTAGGGGTTTGTATCACGTACGGCTAATCTTTGGGAATTTTCTCTGATCGCACTTGCCTTTATGTCTTATATGTATGGGAAATCGTAGTGAGAAACAATTTGTATCGTAAAAAAGATATATCGGTATAGAAACAATAAAAAAAGAGCTGATATTGCAAGCGAATGGCTGATTATAAAAGAACAACTATTACAAAAGCTAGCTGTATATAAATAAGGAAATAAGGTCAAATATATAAAACCGAGATACTCTCATCTTTTTGGTTTGGGGCATTTCTGTTTTGCTAGGTTGATGGCTCTTACAACAAAAATGTACATATTTTGTTGTAAGAGCTTTTTTAGCTTACTAGCTATATGGATAGCTAGTAAGCTAAAAAGTAGGTTGTATCCGGTAGGGTAAAGCAGATTTTAATTTTTTTTGAAAATTGAGTTGACATTCCCTCTACTCAGTCATACAATGTAGTTGTAATAAGTAATACTGAATAGTGTAGTTTTACTCAAAAGTTATTCAGTAAAAATTCGCCTTAGTACTCTGTGATACTGAATATAAGTCAGACAGAATAGGGGGTAAAGGAGGATCAGGACATGGAAAATTTAACTGAAATGCTGAAAGGCTCACTGGAAGGGTGTGTACTGGAAATCATTAGCCGCCGTGAAACATATGGCTATGAGATTACCCGCCACCTGAATGATCTTGGGTTTACCGAAGTTGTAGAAGGGACGGTTTATACTATCCTCGTACGATTAGAAAAGAAAAAGCTTGTGAATATTGAAAAGAAGCCATCAGATATGGGGCCGCCTCGTAAGTTTTATTCATTAAATGAGGATGGTCGTCAGGAGCTTGAATTGTTTTGGAAAAAATGGGATTTTGTATCTTCAAAAATTAACGTCTTGAAGTCAAACTAGCCTCATAATATAAAATGTTCCGGCTCATATTTGGAGAGTTTCTTGTTCTGCTTTATAAAAAAGGAGGAAAATAAGATGTTGGAAATGTTTAAAAAATTAATTGGTGATAAAAAAGAGTACAAAATGATGATGGCACGTGTTGGAGCACTACCGGAAGATTATCAGTTTGTGTTTAAGAAAATTCAAAACTACATGTGGAATTTCTCAGCGGGTAATGGAATGGATATGCTGCACATACAGTATGAATTAATCGATTTGTTTGAAGCAGGTGCAGCGGAAGGGAGACAAGTGCTTGACATTACTGGGGAGGACGTGGCATCCTTTGCTGACGAACTAGTGGCAAACGCTAAAACGTATGTCTCCAAGTATCGTGAAGATTTGAATGAAAGCATCATGAAGAAATTGAAAAAAAAATAAATGCAATTAGTAATACCGACTGATTAGCTGGTTACAAACGTGAACTGCCGCCATCGCTATTCAGTTATATTTTTAAACCGCTACTAAGTAATACAGATTATCAGTGATACTAAATAGAGGATATAGGTAATTAATTTTATAAGGGGGAAAAAGTATGAGTAATGCAGCGATTTCTGTAAAAGGGATAAAAAAATCTTTTAAAGACAAAGAAGTCTTAAGGGGAGTGGATTTTGATGTGCAGCGTGGCGAAATTTTCGCGCTGCTAGGCTCAAATGGAGCGGGAAAGACGACAACGGTCAATATCCTTTCGACACTAATGAAACAAGATGATGGTGAAGCGAGTATTTGCGGATTTGATATTCAGCGTCAACCGGATCATGTTCGGGAAAGCATCAGTTTGACAGGGCAGTTCGCAGCTTTAGACGGCATGCTTACTGGGAGGGAAAACTTGATAATGATTGCCAAGTTACGTGGTGTTTCTAGTCCCGCCCAAGTCGCTGACAATCTACTTACAAGATTTAGCCTGACAGATGCGGCCAACCAGAGAGCAGATCAGTATTCAGGCGGGATGAAGCGCCGGCTTGATATCGCGATGAGTTTGATTGGGGCGCCAGCAGTTATTTTTCTAGACGAACCAACGACTGGACTTGATCCGGAAGCGCGGATTGAAGTGTGGGATACAGTTAAGGAACTTGCTGGCAGCGGCACAACAATTTTGCTCACGACTCAGTACTTGGAAGAAGCAGAACAACTAGCTGATCGTATCGCAATTTTGCATAGCGGAAAAATTATTACGACAGGTACTCTTACTGAACTGAAAGAGATGTTCCCGCCAGCTAAGGTGGAGTATATTGAGAAGCAGCCGACATTGGAAGAAATTTTCCTTGCGATTATCGGTAAAAAGGGGGAGATGTAAATGAAAAGCAAAACAGGGGTATTACTAGGGCGCTTAATGCGCAATATTATGCGTAGTCCAGATACAATTATTACTGTAGCGATTACACCGATTATGATGATGCTATTGTTTGTTTACGTATTTGGCGGGGCTATAAAAACAGGAACGGATAACTACGTCAATTATTTATTGCCGGGAATTTTGCTAATGGCTATCGCATCCGGTGTGGCTTACACTTCTGTGCGATTATTTACGGATATAAAGAGTGGGCTGATGGCACGTTTCATTACGATGCCTATTAAGCGCTCATCGATATTGTGGGCTCACGTTTTAACCTCACTTGTTGCTAATGTACTTACTATCGTGGTTGTCATGCTTGTTGCGCTCTTAATGGGCTTTCGTTCTAGTGCTAATATGCTAGATTGGCTTGCAGTAGCTGGAATACTGGGGATGTTTACGTTAGCACTAACATGGCTAGCTATCATTCCAGGGCTGACAGCGAAGTCTATGGAAGGGGCGACAGCATACTCGTACCCACTCGTTTTTCTTCCATTTATTAGTTCGGCCTTCGTACCTACCGAAACGATGCCAAAAATTATTCGTGCGTTTGCAGAAAATCAGCCTGTAACTTCAATCGTGAATGCGATTCGTGCCCTTTTATATGAAGGGACTGTTGGCAACGATATATGGATTGCACTCATGTGGTGTGTAGGCATCATGATCATTTCTTACTTTTTCGCTAGTAAAGCATTTAAACGTCAGTTAGGATAAGTGAATTTAGTCATCCGAAATAATATATATATTTGAAAAAGCACGGAAGATTTTCCGTGCTTTTATTATTTGCTGTGCACTCATGGTAGAAAATACGGATTATCGCTCATGGGCAATATAAGGAGATTCGTTCTTGTAAAACTTCTAATACTTCTTCAGGCATTTCTACAATTGTAATATCCTTCCCTAGGAAAAGCAGCCAATTTGTTATCTCTGTCACTTCATCGGAATTATTAACATCGATAAATGTTTTTAAAATGGCTGTAGATTGGTAAGGGTTTGTGTAAGATATTGAAACTTTGAAAGGGTGGTATTTTTTGAACTGGGCAATTGCTTTCGGTCCTAATTCAAGTACGAGATTGATTATTTCTTCCTTCCTACTTAGTTTTTCTAAAATCTTTTTCTTACTTAACCTTTTTTTCGTCGTGTACGGTTCAATATTGATGAGGTCATCGACAGGAAAAATCAGCTTCTTTTCTTCTTTTAAGTCAAACCCTTCAATAATCCAATGGCTTTTTTCTTGATAAAGTTGTAATAGATAAATTGGATAAGACTTGATTTTCTCTTCTTCTTTGATGGTAATCAATAAATGTCTATCCAAAAGAAGGATTTGGATGAGTTTTTCTAACATAGGGTGGGGGAGGTCAGAAAGCTCAAGTAGGTCGGGATTATGAGGGTTAGTCCCTTCAAAAAGAAAAAGTTGATTTAAAAGAACAAGGTCATCTTGCTGGGTTTCTGAAATGAGACCTAGTAGTTTTTCGGCTAAAGATTGGCGACTTTTTAGATAGGGAAGTTGTTGGTTTCTTGTAGCCATAAAGGCAATAAAAAGAGCTTTGACTTCGTTATCAGTAAAGCGAACAACGGGCAGGATAGAATTATGCATGACAAAATATCCACCAGTTCTCCCAACTTCAGCGACAAGTGGCATGCCCATAGCTTCAATTTCTCTAATGTCTCTAATAGCTGTCGATCGTGATATGTTAAATTCTCGTATGATTTCAGTAATTGTAAAGTGCGAGCGATTGTTGATATACCGCATAATTGTATTAATCCGTTCAACTTTTTTCATTTGAGTCTCCTAAACAGTATCATTTTTTGACATGATTTAAAGTTATTATAAACTCATCAGATGAAAAGATAAATCGTTTGATTCATTTTAAAAAAAGGAAGGTATTGAAAATGAAAAATTATACGATAGAAGAAAAAGATAGCTTTATTGTGTTAGGTATTGGAACTGAAATTAAGAGTGACTATACAGACTTTGCTGGAATCAATAAAGAAAAGGAAGACTTTTGGTCGGCTGTTAAAGAAGATGGAAGGTTGGATACTTTAAAAGCTTTAGCTACAAACGAATATATTTTTTCTGTGAGCGAAGCGGTGAATAACAAGATGATGTATTATGCTGGTGTCATGACAGAAGCACAAATAGAAGAAGAATCTAGAGTGATCCAGTTTCCGAAGGGAGAATACTTAGTAGTGAAAGGGGAAGACAAAACGGCTGAAGAGCTAAGTAATAAACTGACTGGCATCGCCTTCGGTCAAGCTTTACCAGATGCAAAAGATTTTGCTTATGTTGGTGGGCCGAATACAACGGTTGAGATGGGACAGAGAGACGGCTTAGTATTTGGTGAAATGTGGATTCCAGTTGTAAGGAAGTAAAGTGATAAAAGGTACGAATATGGAAAGTAGAGGCTAACGATCTTGAATTGTTAGCCTTTTTGACATGAATATAATATTCATATGCTACTACACATTATGTTCTGGTAAAATGGAATAAAAGGAAATTATTGTAAGGGGGTGGCAAGATGAATAAAAAAGGGATATTTGAGCTTTTCATAGTAGCGTTTGTTTTTCTATTCCTTCATGTAAGCACATATACCAATGAAAAATTTAACGATAAATTTGGTTCCTTTACTTTTATTGTTCTACTTCTTATGGTTTATATTTACGCTTTATTTATAGAGCGGTATTTTGAGGATATACAAAAGTGGGTTCGAAATATCACAATTTGTTTTGCTTTGTTAGTAGTTGCTGTAGTATCACTATGGATAGGGTACTTTTAAACCTTAACTTAATTGATCTTTTCTTTCCTCAGTCATGATAAGATTTACAATAGGAAGTTTTATGTAACATGAAGGGGGAAGGGGTATGGTCAGCTTTAGTACTTTGTTAGCATTTGCAATTGTTTCACTTAGCATGGTTTGTTCACCTGGGCCTAATATGATTTATCTTATCTCTCGTTCCATTACGCAAGGACGTATGGCGGGATTTATTTCTCTCTTGGGCATTATACTCGGATTTGTAATTTATATAATCGCAACAATGTTCGGACTTATAGTTCTATTCCTTGCAGTACCCGCTGTCTACGAAGCAGTCAAGTGGGCAGGTGCTGCTTACTTGCTTTGGCTCGCCTGGAATTCGATAAAACCGGGTGCTACTTCTATTATGGAACCTCGTACTATTTCTAATGAGCCACCACGGAAATTATTTTTGATGGGGCTTATGACTAATCTTTTAAATCCAAAGATTGCTATTTTGTATGTGTCACTGTAACCTCAATTTGAAGATCCTGAGAAGGGATCGTTGCTTATACAAGGTGCAGTTTTAGGCCTTACGCAAATCACTGTTAGTTTTATAGTCAACCTTCTAATTGTGTTTACAGCAAGTAAAATTGCTACATGGTTTGGCACACGTCCAACGTGGCTGCGAGTGCAGCGTTGGCTTATGGCAAGTGTCTTAACGGGACTTGCTGTACGTCTTGCTTTTGAACGCCGACAGTAGGAGTATCTAAAAATTTGAAGACCTTTTTTAATGTTACGGAAGGAATGTCATTTTTTATTTTAAGGGTAGGATAAAAAGGAGAGGTATGTGAAAAATAGATTGGTTGTATGCCTCATATACAACGTCTAAAAAGCTCCCTTTGCTAAAAATTATTCACCCCTCTCATAAATAGAAGATCATTTTTATGAAAGGGGTTTATTCAGTTTAAGTCTATAAAAATTGAATGGAAGCAATGCAAGTTCTCACTTATCTAGAATAAGTGAAAAGATGATGTTTTATTTGTTCAATAAAATACTGATGGTGTATATTATCGTTCGATACTCGACTTGCCATAATAGCGCCCTCCATTGAAGATGCAAGAAAAGAAGCGAGCGATCTAATGTCTATATCTTCTTTAAGTTCATGTTTCTCTATTCCTTCTTTTATGAGAGAAGCTATTAACATTACTGTATCATCATAACCTTTTGCTGCTGCTGTTTGTAATTCTGGGAATACTCCAGTACTTTCAATTGCGCTATTAAGCAATGGACAGCCTCCAGCAATAGGGGGATTATTAGCTGCATCTTGATATACAAGGAAAATTGCAAGAATTTTATCGATTGCTGTCTTTTTATTTTCCATTGCTTTATGAAAATGCCCCCACATAATCTCACCACTTTTGTCGTAGGCAGCAAGGACAATTTCTTCTTTATTTTTGAATCTACGATAAATAGCTCCTTTAGATAGTTCAGTAGCTGTCATTATATCCTGGATGGATGTGTAAGTTATCCCATTAGTATTAAATAAATATAAAGATGTTTCAATAATCTTTTCTTTTACCTTATCAACTTTAGTCATGCTTTGTGGCCCTCCTAATAAAACGAACTTAATATTTAAGGTGATTTTTACTATGATTTTTCTTGAATTTTTATTGTAAGTAAAAATAAGTTTAAAGTAAAAATATTTTATCAATCCCTATATTATAGGAACCTAAAACAATACAGTTTGAGGTTAATTAAATTATATTATCTATATTATTCGAATGAATTTTCTGTCAATTATAACATGACCAATTGGTTAATTCAGTCATATTATACAACTAATTTTACCTAAAATCATAGAAGAAGTAAAAATATCGTTAATTTTAATGTATAAACATATGACTATTATATCTAATTTTTATTAATAGGATTAGCTAAAGCTAAAGGGGGCGGGCTACTCCCACTTTCACTCCATTCTATAAACGATTAATCATTAATAATTACTGGAATTTGATTGTAAATAAGCAACTGAGAAGTAAATATATTTGGTTTTTAACATGTTTTTTTGCTAATACTTTGTAAAAAGGGTTTAAAAAACTAGAAACATATAGTATTATTGAACACTGGAACCGAACCGAACGGTTCGGTTCGTTAACTTATATGAATATATTTAGAAGGAGAACTTTATGCAGAAAGAAAAATCAAAGATTGTAGGTAATTTAATTAGGAGGATAACAAAATGAACTTTATAAAAATGAATAAAAAAGAACTTACTATGCTACTAATCTTTACACTGTTTGTACCATTTCAAATTGGCTTGTTCATATTATTTGGCATATCACTTTTAGCTAATGTCAATTTAGTTGAATCAGAATTTCTTCTTAGTGCCATCGGTTTTACTGTACCTGCTATTGTAGGAATAATTTTCTTTAGGAAAGAAATCATTCAAAGTTTTACTTATTTTAAAGAGAAAACAATTTTGAAAATAGTAAGTATTCCTATGGTGGTTTTACTTATGGTAATTATTGAGAATTCTATTATGTATTTTCTAGCAACTGGTCAGCCAGAGAACCAAGAACAGCTCCTTGAAAGGGGTGCGGAGGTACCTCTTATATTTACATTGCTTGTATTTGGTATTCTGGGTCCAATACTTGAAGAAATTGTGTTTCGTTATATTTTAATAAATCACTTTTCACATTATATTGGTACTGCTATTGCATCTATCATTTCGATTCTAATCTTTACATTCCTTCATACGAACCAGCTTTCGGATTATGCTATTTATTTACCAGGCGCGGTGATACTTACTATTGCTTATCTGATTTCTAAAAGATCCCTTGCATATGTCATGGCGATACATATGTTAAACAATTGCCTTGGTTTCATACTGTAAGCAATTAGCCTTGCATCTATTACAGAGTTAAAAAACTAGAGACAGATATTGATAAATCATTAGACAGCCAACTAATGATTTATGTAATTCCTTGTACGTCGAAAAACCACAGTTTGGGTGTAAACTGTGGTTTTTTTATAGAGAGACTCAACACATCGTTATCAATCTAAACTCATACAACTTCAATTTTTATTTTGTTAGCTTGATAGAGATGTGGCAAGAGCCCTAATACATTTAAATTAATATGTTCATATTGTTTTAGGTACTTTTTTTATAATATAACTTAATAAAATTTGATATATGTAATGTATAAAAGATATGTAGTTTTCTGTTATAATCCCTGCGCATAATGAAGAAAAGTACAGTAGAAAATGTTTGGATTTAATTACAAAGGTATCAGAGGCATATAAAAAGAAAACCATTGATTAGCCTTTTTCAAATCAATGGTTTTTATTTTTGAAATAAATATATATTTTTTATAAAAAATATTTTTTGACCCCCATAAAACTTTGTATTCCTCCGAATATATATTAGTGAAGAAAATTAATAGAAGAAAAATGATGATGAAAGAATATTGAAGTGTTAATAAAATTACTAGATTAAGTGTGGAATCCGAAATCAAAGGATGAAATTACCAATGGTAAAGAGAAGAGTTATTCAAGGATTGCAGATAAAATAGAAAAAGAGCAAGCAAAACAAGCGGAAGAAAACAAGAAAGTACATTAAAATACAAACTTAACTTTAGTGACGAGACAAAAGGAAATTCGTTAAGAAAACAGTGGGAAAAAGTTAGTCTCAAAAAATATAAGTAACAGCAAGAGGACAAACCAAAGGGAAAACACTTACAAAATATGGTTAAATGGTCACTTCTTTAGTGGCCTTTTTGCTATTTGAAGGAGGCTGGAAGATTACTAGTGTTGAGTTTAGTAATGAAGATCCTAAGAAAACCGAAAATAGAAGATATCGTATATAACATACAAAACAACGGAGGAGATAGGGACGCATTTATCGTACAGTATCAGCCTTTTATTAGAAAATCCATATCGTCTGTCTGTCGCCGGTATATTACAGAACAGGATGATGAATATAGTATTGGACTGTTTGCGTTTAATGAAGCAATTGAACAGTATTCATATAAAAAAGGGAAATCTTTTCTAGCGTTTGCTGATCTTCTTATAAAAAGAGATGTAATTGACTATATACGCAAGGAGTCTAAGCATAACTTTGTCTTTTTAAAAGAAGATGAGCAAGAGAAAATGTTAGAAATGCAAGTATCGCTTACGGAGTATATGAAAGAGATCGAAAATAGTAACCGTAAGGAGGAAATTCTTCATTTTCAAAGTGTGTTAGCTGAGTTTAAAATCACATTTTCAGAGCTTGCTAAAGAATCTCCTAAGCATCGTGATACGCGTGAACATCTAATAGAAATTGTGAAGATTATTATAAAAGAAGAGGAAATGATGGAAGAGTTGTTCCGAAAGAAAAAATTACCACTAAAACATATTGAACCACGTGTTAGGGTAAGTCGTAAAACGTTGGAACGACATAGAAAATACATTATTGCAATGTGCATTATTTTTGCAAACAACTATACATATATTCTTGATTACATAAGAGGGGAAAAGCATGATGAATAAAGGAATTGTGATGGATATAAAAAAGCATAACGTAGTTGTTTTAACTCCAAATGGAGAGTTTATTACATTTAAAAGAAAAGCGCACCCATACATGATAGGAGAGGAAATCTCGTTTAACAAACAGGAACAAAGAGCGCCGCGTTTTTCCATACCACCTTTCTTAAAGCCTACAACAGTAATTGTTGCTGGTTTTCTATGCGTATTGCTGTTTTTTTACAATCAACCAGAAGAAAAAGTGTTTGCTTATGTCTCAGTTGATATAAATCCAAGTTTAGAGGCGAGCGTAACGGAGGATCTTCGTGTTATAGATTTGCGGGCTTGTAATGATGATGGAAGGCGTATTTTAAAAGAAATGAAAGGGTGGGAAAATAAGCATCTGCAAGACGTAATACGTACGATTATAAAGCAGAGTCAAGAGGATAAGTACTTAACAAATGATAAGAAAGTTATGCTAACGGCTGTTGCAAAGGACAAATCGCTAGAACCACAGTTGGAAAAGGCTTTGCAGGAATTAAAGAAAGAGTATGAGATAAAACATATTACAGTTGAATATCAAAGCAGTACGATGCAAATACGGGAGGATGCCAAGAAAGCAGGAGTTGGAACGGGCGTTTATATAAAACAAGAGAATGAGAAGAAAAAATCGCTTACTCCATCTCATCAAGAGCAACCAAAGTCGCCATCTGACATATCACCGGATGCAACTCATGTAAATGAAGAAAGATATGAGAAAAAAGAGTATATAGAACAAAAGCAATCTAAGCAAATAAAAGAAAATCATGGGAACCAGCAAGAGAACAATGGTAGAGGATCGCAAGGGAATAGTGGAAATCAGGAAGGGAACAACGGAAGAGGATCCCAAGGAAATAATGGGCACCAGCAAGAGAACAACGGAAGAGGGTCGCAAGGGAATAATGGAAATCAGGAAGGGAAAAATGGCAGAGGGTCCCAAGGAAATAATGGAAATCAGCAAGGGAACAACGGAAGAGGGTCGCAAGGAAATAATGGGAATCAGCAAGGGAACAACGGAAGAGAATCGCAAGGAAATAATGGGAATGGTCAAGGAAACAACGGAAGAGAATCGCAAGGAAATAATGGGAATGGTCAAGGAAACAACGGAAGAGGCTCACAAGGGAATAATGGGAACCAGCAAGAGAACAATGGTAGAGGTTCCCAAGGGAATAATGGACATCAGCAAGAGAACAATGGCAGAGGGTCTCAGTAAGGAAAGCTCCTACCACATAATATTTAGTGGAAGAAAAATCTATAGAATATTGAACGGAGGGGAGATTCCTTCCATCTGAAGATATTTTTAACATTTTTTTAAAATGACGGACACAAAATCTTATATCCTTTCGAATTATATATATGGATATCAATAATATTTATATAAAAGGGGAGAAAAAATATGAAAGAAATGTATGAAGAAATCACTGAAGTATTGAAAGTATTGGCACATCCTGTCCGTTTATCATTAGTAAAAATAATGCTTGCAAAAGGCCCAATTAACGTAACGACAATGTATGAAACGTTACAAATGCCTCAAAGTACAATTAGTCAACATTTATCTAAACTAAAAGCTACGAAAGTCGTTACAGGTACTCGGAAAGGGTTAGAAATTTATTATGAGGTAACTGACAATCGCACAAAATCAATATTAGCATGTTTAGTTTAAATACTGATTGTCTAGACATTAAGAAGAGGATGCTAAAGTAATTGTGTGACTACAATTTTTAAGATTTTATACAAAAGTAATATGTATAAGTGTATGTGATTTTCTTACTAACATAAGTTGTATGTAGACTGGTTATTAATTTGTTATACATCTTAGTTAGATTATTTTATTTATTTAATAATATTGTATGATCTTCACCTTGTTAAAATTAACAAGGTGAAGGATTATTTATGTACACATGAAATATTTTATAAAGAGTACGACTTTACTCCAAAGTTACATTTTTAGTTTTTTATCTATAGATCTAATACTAAAGGGAAAATAACTGAAATATAAATGTAATTGAAAGGAGTGGAGTAACAATGGAGGTAAGCCTTTTTTTAGGATTTTTTTGGGGGTGGATAACGGTTATCATCTCAGGAATACTTTTTGTGCGACCATCTATACTACGTGAACTGAAAAAATTAGTGGTAGAAGACAGAGGATTTGGAATTATGTATGGCTTTCTATCAATTTTCCTAGGATTAGGTACTGTTATTCTACATAATGTTTGGGAACTTAATTGGCAGGGACTCATTACACTTATTGCATGGCTCGCACTATTAAAAGGGATTTATGTAATTGCATATCCTGAACCATCCAAGAAGACCGATTTCGAAGTAAGGGTACTATCTACTCGTATAGTGCTTGCTATCCTTGGTGCTTTATCTTTATGGATGCTTATCATACTTTATATGAAATAGAGACAAATATTTTTGATCATGGGAGTATGTAGGTGGGGAGTTTTGGGTAGTCCTTTGGAACGGGATTTTATAGTTAACTGTAAATGTAGTGTTTCTTCCGTTGTAGATATGTTTTTATAAAAGTGAATTTATCAATTGTATCACTAATACAATTGATAATCATTTTTCTGGACTATTCGCAGTTTTAATGAAGTAGTAGTGGTTGTAACTCGACTTCAAATAATTCGCTTTCAATTTCATTAAGTGCATACATTGATACAGGATGTGGAGAGGTATTAGATAAGACTTGTGATGAAAGAAGTTCTCCTGATGATGAGTAAAATGTAACAAACACTTGAGAAAATGGAGGGACCATAATGATTACACGGTCAGTTTTTTGTAACGTATTAACCAACTCCAAAATAGTATAGTTTTATAAAAATCAAAAAACAATAGATAAATATAAAGATATTATTATGGGTACTTTTCCGATAGTGAATTAAGCAAATTAATAAACTCTTTATTTTATTGTAAATAGTTTAAGAGCACACAAATATGCGTGCTCTTAGAATAGAAAGGTAGTTTTCTATGAGTAGGGAGTCCCTATACAATAAAATATGCTTGTCCAATTTAAATGTGAGAAGTTTTTTATAAAAATTCTATTTGGTAAGTCTATGTGAAAAATCACCTTGTACAGGAACTCTTTGCAAAGTATTTTGTCTGCAGTCATGATTATTAAAGTTGATGAGAGCTGTTATCCGAATAATAAAACCACATCTCAAATTGTTGACTATATGTCTAACAACTAGGATGCGGTTCAATGAATAAAAAGTGTCCGAATAAAATATAAGGTAAAAAGTATAGGATACTTTTGTTATAAAGAGTATTTGTAGATGAATGTTATTGTTTTTTACTTTTGAAAGATTTGGGCTTCTAAATTACGAGTTGTTGGAGTCCCTCTAATATAAAATTTCAGTAGAAATATTGAACTACTAATATGAATGTAGAAGATTTAATAAAGACGGTAATGTTCTTTTAGTCATGTAATCTTTTCATTTGATGATCTTTTCCCCATTCACATAGTTCATCCATAATTTGCATTAAAGATTTCCCGTATTCGCTTATTGTGTACTCAACCTTTGGTGGTACCTCTTGATATACAGTACGATGGATAATCCCATCAGCTTCAAGTTGGCGAAGTTGTTGAGTTAGAACTTTTTGCGTAATGTTTGGGATTTCTCGTCGGATTTCGTTTGTTCGCATTTTTCCATCCATCAACACACATAAAATATGAACTTTCCATTTTCCGCCGATTACATCGAGTGTCGTTGCAATTGGGCAGTCTTCATTTTGATTCATATAACACCTCCACAGGTACTTTAAGGTTCCTATAGCACTTTAAAGTACGTACTTTTCAATTATATGTGACTCACTCATACTAATACGTAAAGGATTGAATAATTTAAAAAGGGGATGGAAGATGATGAGAACACTTGTAATTGTAGCACACCCTAATATTGAAAAATCAAAAATTAATAAAAGATGGATCGAAGAACTTGAGAAACATTCGGATGAAATAACGGTGCATGAATTATATAAAGCGGCACCGAATTGGGAGTTTAATATCGAAGAAGAGCAAAAGCTATTAGTAGAACATGACAGATATATATTTCAATTTCCGCTTTATTGGTACAGTTCACCACCATTATTAAAAAAATGGTTTGACGATGTATTAACATATGGATTTGCGTACGGATCAAAAGGAGATAAAGTGAAAGGGAAAGAATTTGGTCTAGCTATTTCTATAGGTGGATTAGAAAAAGACTATAAAAATAGCGGAATTACAATGGATGAGTTAACGAAACCATTTCAAGCTACGTGCTTATATACAGACATGAAATTTATACCTTCATTTTATTTATATGGTGCCGAATATAAATTAAGTGATGAAGAGATTAATAAAAGTGCACCGGAGTATGTGCGCTATGTGATGAATAAGGAGTATTCTAATATATAAGAGGAAATAGCCATTTACTTGTTAAGTAGATGGCTATTTTTATTGATTTTATATTCACTAAGTGTAATCTTTAGTAAATTAATAGTTAATCTGGTAAAATAAAAAACCTAATATATATAAAGGGGAGTTTTACTTGAGAACGATGCAAAAATTATTACAAAAAAGAGCAATGCAATCACCAAATTTGGAAGCGCTTGTAGGGGGAGAGAAAAGGTATTCGTTTCAGCAGTATAATGAACGAGTAAATCAGCTTGCACACTATTTGCTACATAACGGTGTACAAAGAGGAGATCGTATTGGAATACTATGCAAAAATAATCATCCGTTTCCAAGCGTTATGATGGCAAGTTTAAAAATTGGAGCTGTATGTATTCCGTTAAATCATCAGCTTACTGCTTATGAGTTAGAAACGATTGTAAAAGAAGCAAAATTAAAAGTGTTAGTTATTGATGAAGAGTTCCATGAAGCTTTAAAAATTGATGCTGTTAAAGAAATTCCTTATGTAATTAAAACGACTGAAGAAGGATTTGGTTCATTTGAATTAACATTACAAGAACAGTCAATGACAGAACCGAACGTAGAAGTTCATGAAGATGATGATGCGATTTACTTATTTACTTCAGGAACGACTGGACAGGCAAAAGCATGTGTAATTGGACATAAAAACTTACATCATTATTTTTCTGAGATTGCGAGCCAAAGAGAATTTCCAGCAGGTGAACGCTTTTTATCCGTGCATCCATTATTTCATATGAGTGGAGTGCTTTCTATTTTAAATTGTATTTATCATGGTGTTACGATGATCTTTTTAGCTGATTCGAATCCTGCTCTTATTTGGGATAAGATTGAAGAAGAGAAAATTACTACGATGCTTGCGTTCCCAGCTGTTTATAGCTACATGCTTGAGGAGCTAAATAAAAAAGAACGTAACATTTCAACTTTTAAAGTAGCACAAAGTGGTGGTACAAAAGTGCCAGAAACACTTATTCAAAAATATATGGAAAAAGGAATATATATGGTGCAAGGATATGGGAGTACAGAAGGTTGGGTTGTAACTTCATGGCATCCAATGATGGGAAAAGAAAAGATGTCTTCTGTAGGGAAAACTTTGAAACATGTAGAGTTAAAAATTGTTCATCCAGAAACAGGTGATGAACTAACAACAAATGAAGTTGGCGAGATTCATGTGAGAAGTCCATACATGTTTAAAGGGTATTGGAATAATGAAAAGGCGACAAACAAGGTAGTAAAAGATAATTGGTTTAACATGGGCGATGCTGGCATGATAGATGATGACGGATTCCTGCATATTATGGGAAGATATAAAGACGTTATTATACGCGGTGGTGACAACGTATATCCAGATCAAGTAGAAGATGTTATTCATGAAATACATGGTGTTTTAGAAGTTGCAGTAGTTGGAGTTCCAGATGACTTTTGGGGAGAGATTCCGACAGCGTATATTGTAAAAGATATGCAAACGTCTTTAACGGAAGAAGAAATTATACGGCATTGTAAAGAGAAACTAGCAAGTTATAAAATACCAGACGTTGTATTTATGGACAAATTACCGAAAAATGCTTTAGGGAAAGTGTTGAAGAGGGAATTAAGAGAAGGTGTACTTGTAAAATAAAAAACGATTAGATGATGAGGAATCCAGTTATGTACAAAGCATAACTGGATTTTTGTTTGTAAAGAACATAATAATTTACTAGATTTTGTATTTTGTGTAAGATAATAAAGAATATTCAATCATTAATAAAAGGAAGAGATATAAATGAATCTACCGTTATTACAAGTAGAGACAGGGAGGCTCATAATCCGTCCGTTCCAAAATGATGATTATGAAAGTTGGTTAGATGGATTTCATAAGAGGCTACCATCGCAGTATAAATATGACGATGGCCATCAAGTTATGGCATCATCAACAAAAGAATGGTTCACGGAATGGATAAGAGGTTTTGATGAAGCAGCGCATCGAGATGAGATGTATGTATTAGGTATTTTTCGTAAAGAAGATGGGGCTAATATTGGGAAGCTAGAGCTTATAAAAATTTTACGTATGGACTATCAATGGGCGGTGATGGGGTATTCCATACATAATCAATACTGGAAAAATGGATATGGTATTGAAAGTGTGAAAGCTGCGTTATCGTTATTTTTTAATAGTCTTCATTTACATAGAATTGAATTACATATACATGTTGATAATGAGCCATCCGTTCGTCTTGCGGAAAGAACAGGTTTTTCACTTGAATGCAAGAGAGAGGCGTTTTCTTTAGAGAATGGTAAATGGATGGACTTTCTTATTTATTTTAAAAATAAGGAGATGGATATATGAGAGTTCTAATTACAGGGGGAAATCGCGGGTTAGGGTTACAGTTAGTAAAAGTATTTCATGAAAATGGGCATATCGTTTATCCGTTAGTTAGAACTGAGGTTGCGGTAACGCAATTGAAGCAAATGTTTAGTTGTAGATGTTTTCCTATATTGGCAGACTTATCACTTGATGAGAGTACGGAGCAGATTAAGAATCAGCTCGAGGGATATACAGAGTATATGGATCTAGTTATAAATAACGCTGGAATTACTGGAAAGGAGACTGAGATTTTACATACAAATTCAGAAGAGTTAACGGACTTATTTAATATTCACTGCTTAGGCGTAATTCGAGCTGTAAAAGGTACATATGTGGCTTTAGCTAAATCGGATCAGCCGAGAATAATAAATGTGTCCTCTCGGTTAGGATCACTACATAAAATGGCGAACAAAGAGTTTCCGCAAGGACAGTTCTCATATTCCTATCGAATTGCTAAAGCTGCGCAAAATATGTTAACACTTTGTTTACAACAAGAGTTTGAGAATAAAGGAATTCATGTAACGGCAATTCACCCAGGAAAATTAAAGACTGATATCGGTGCCTTTGATGCGAATATGACTCCGGCTGAAGGAGCGCAAAATATATATGATTGGGTAATTGATTCAAATGAGGACGTTTCAGGGAAGTTTATTGAGCCGGGTGTGGGGGAATTGAAGTGGTGATATGCAATCTTACAATCATTCAGAATTTATTTGGCCCTTCTAAAAAAGTATTAAATGGCTTGCCAAATACAGTAACGATTGAAGAGGTAGAAGAAGATTTCTTTTATAACGTACAAACATATAAAGAAAAGATAGGTAGATTTGAAGAGATTTGTTTTGACTGGGAGTTAAAAAGAGCGAGTATTGTATTAAATAAAAGGTTTAGTAGTTATAACTCAAGTGTGAGGGTGTTACTTGATGCGGATTTTTCTTTACATGCAGCAAAGATAGAAGTGTGTAGAGAGTTAGACGATGTAGAGGCACTTGAAAAACAATTTACATACCGTTCAATAGAAGAAACT
This sequence comes from Bacillus cereus group sp. N6, assembly GCF_016483705.1. Taxonomy (NCBI): domain Bacteria; kingdom Bacillati; phylum Bacillota; class Bacilli; order Caryophanales; family Bacillaceae; genus Bacillus; species Bacillus cereus group sp. N6. Next base: position 56,391 of record NZ_JAEHBI010000002.1, on the reverse strand, counting down.
TTATCGGCAAAAGATTTTAAATCCATTTGGGAGCAATGTATGTTGAACTCAGGAAACCAAACTTCAATTTTAAATATTGATGAGCATTTTTATTCAGTGCAAACAGAGTTAGGTAAAGGCTGGGAGAAGTCATGCATTGTTTTTTATGATAAAAATGATCCGATTGGTTTGTCCATACTGCATATAGAGTCTGGAACGGAAAATGAAGGACGATTATTTTACTTTGGGGTAATGCCTCATTATCGCGGGAAAGGAATCTCTTCCCAAATGCATCTTCAATCGTTACATATGTTAAAGGAAATGGGTGCTACTTATTACATCGGAAGCACACATACTTCAAATGAAAAGATGCAGAGGGTATTTTGGAGAAATCGTTGTTCGGTGAAAACGGAGATAGAGCTTTATTATAAAATTTTTAAAGAAGGTTAGGAGAAAAGAAAATGAAGACTATAAAGGTATTTCATTACGAGGCATTTACGAATAAACCAAATATGGGGAATCCAGCAGGTGTTGTATTAGAGGCGGATGGTTTAACAGCAGGGGAAATGCAGCGTATTGCTGAAAAAGTTGGATTTAACGAAACGTCTTTCGTTCTTTCTTCAAAAGTAGCAGATTTAAAGGTTCGCTATTTTACCCCTCGTTTTGAAATGGATTTATGTGGTCATGGAACAGTTGGAACAATATTTGCCTTGTGTGAAAGAGGTTTATTAGAAGAGAAAACAAGTTTTACGATTGAAACGAAGGCAGGGGTTTTAGCAATACAAATAGATGTAAATGAAAAGGGAGAAACCTTTATTAAAATGAGGCAGGCTACACCTCAGTTTAAAGAATTTGCATGTTCAAAAGAAGAATTAGCTCATAGCATTGGTTTGGACGTAAATGATTTAGATGTAAGTTTACCGATTGTATATGGAAGTACAGGAAACTGGACTGTAATTGTACCGGTTAAAAATCTAGATGTATGTGAGAGAATGAAGCCTAACAATGAGATGTTTCCATCGGTATTAAAAGAAATACCTAACGCTTCTATTCATCCAGTTTGCTTAGAAACTTATGATGAACAGGCACAAATGCATGGGCGTCATTTCTCATCGGCTTATGCTGGAACGATTGAAGATCCAGTGACAGGAACAGCTTCAGGTGTAATGGGAGCGTACTATGCGATGTATTTGGAGAAAGGTTTTGACCATAAAATGGAATTAATCGTTGAACAAGGACAGGAAATGAATAAAGATGGCCGTGTAACGGTATATGTAACGAAAGATGTAGAAAATGAGAAATTACAAATAGATATTGCTGGAACAGCGGTGTATGTGAAAGAGTTTAAAGTTTCAATATAAAGTGAAACTTTAATCAGTGGGGGTCTTACTGCCCGTTAATGTGGGATAAAAAAAGAAAGCCCGGAATACATCCAGACTTTCATTATCTGTTCAACACTTCAATATACGAAGCATCTCCAGTTGTTCTTAAAGCAGAGCGGAAATTGTTGTTTTCTAACGTTTTAGCGACTTGTTGTAATTGCTGTGCATCATCATGATGGATAAGTAAGCTGTCAGCACCGCTTTCTTCTATATGAATGTGTTCGACACTTCCAATGGCATCATGTACTGCTTTTAAAAATTCAGGTTTCATATTGTCCTCCTAATATGTATGTAACGTTGTTGTTAGTATTTCCTTATTTTTGAAATATAAAAGTAAATGAATTTTTGTTATATTAAGATTTTGGAAGGGGTTTCCTATTCGTTTGTCAAATAATAGTAAAGTTGTCTTTTGAATTGGGGGGATCTTCGAAATTAAAGGGTGAGAGAATGGACATTTCAATAATTGCTGCACAACTAGTTAAAGAGAAAGTTATTTCACATGCTCCAAATAGCGTAAAAGCGTTGAACGGAGGAACGACAAGTACTGTATATTTGTTGGACGAAAAATATGTAGTAAAGCTGAATGAAGCGGAAGTAATACGTGAAGAAGCTAATTTTCTTTCTTTTTATGAGGGGAATACTTTATTTTCAAAGCTTTTGTATAAGGAACCTTTACATACATATTTCGTGTATTCTTTCCTGGAAGGTAATACTTCGTGTAAACAAAGATATAAACGAAGTACGCTTCGTACACTTGTAAAAGAAGTTATCAATAAGTATAAAATGGTTCCAGAGGCAGAAGGCTGGGGATGGAAAGAAGGTCCGGTTCAATCTTGGAATGAATTTTTAACTGCAAATGTGATGGAAGCTTATGAAAATGTAAGATGTTACATAAGTGAAGAAGAATATAGAACGGTTCTTAAACTAGCAAATAGGGAAGCCGGAGTAAATCAACCCTTTTTATTACATGGTGATTTCGGATTTCATAATTTTATATTCCGGCAGAATAAGTTACATGGAGTAATTGATCCGTTACCAGTCCTTGGAGATCCTTTATATGACTTAATTTACGCATTCTGTTCAACTCCGGAAGATTTAACGAAAGAAACGATTGATTATGCGATGAAGCAATGTGTATTCCTTAAAAAAGATCGAGATTTATACGAGGAAATAGTCATAGGATTATATTTGCGTATAGACACATGTTTAAGACACCACCCGAAAGATTTAGAAGATTATTTACTAGCTTGGCGTTATTGGATAGGCAAAATTAAGCCGGCTTTATAGTACAAATAGTTTGGGGAGATAGTGAAATGAACATAGCAGAAGCAAAACGAGATTTAGCACAAAGAACGAAAAGAGGATTTCCAGTTATAATAGCTGGTATTTTATTTTGGATTGTAGCAAGTGTAACGGGTGTTCTTCTTTCAGAAAAGCAAGTTGTGTGGGTGTATTTAATTGGTATGGGTTGTGTATTTCCTTTTGGCTTAATGATAGCTGCTATATTGAAAATTGATATGTTTGTGAAAGGAAATCCGCTAGGAACTTTAGCTGGATTAATTGGCGGGATAAATGTATTAAATATTCCGTTTGTATTACTTGCCTATTTTCAATTTCCAGAGTGGCTACCTTTTGTAGTAGCGATGTTAATAGGGGTTCATTTTGTACCGTACGTATGGATTTATGAAAGTAAAAGTTATGGTGTATTGTCAGTAGGGACTGTGCTCGTAACGTCAGTTTGCGGGATTCTTTTTGCAGACAATGGATTTACTGTCATTCCATTGGCAGTTACAGTTGTCTATTTACTGACTCTAATAGGTTTAGTAATTGAAAATAAAAAAGTAGATCATTATCAACAAAAATCAGCTTCATAAAAATATAGGGATAGGGGGAATTATGATGAAAAATTTCGTTTGTACAACGTGCGGCGTACAGTATGCAGCGAGTGTGGAAGAACCGGTAAGTTGTGTTATTTGTGATGAGGAGAGACAATATGTGAATCCGAAAGGACAGTCTTGGACGACTTTAGAAAACTTGCAATCGAGTGGTACATATAAAAATGAAATGATAGAAGAAGAAAATGGGCTTTATAGTATTACGACAAAACCGACATTTGCAATTGGTCAAACGGGATATGTAGTAAAAACGGAAGCGTATCGATTACTATGGGATTGTATTACTTATTTAGATGAAACGACAATTGAGAAGATAAAGGAGTGGGGCGGGTTAGATGCGATAGCACTATCTCATCCTCATTATTATTCAACGCAAGTAGAATGGGCAGAAACGTTTGATGTACCAATCTATATACATGAAGACGATAAAGAGTGGGTAGTACGCCCGAGTAGCCGTATTATTTATTGGTCTGGCGAGTCTTTACAATTAGCGGACGGAATTACTATTCATCGTCTCGGAGGACATTTTAGCGGCGGTTCTGTATTACATTGGGAAGAAGGAAATGATGGAAAAGGTATTTTATTAACAGGTGATATTATTCAAGTCGTAGCGGATCAGCAGTGGGTGAGTTTCATGTACAGCTATCCAAATTTAATTCCATTACCGGCAAGAAAAGTGGAAGAAATGGCAAATCGAGTGAAGCCGTTACAATTCAATCGTTTATATAATGCTTTTCACCGAGTAGTGAAAGAGAATGCGAATGAAGCAGTGGAACGTTCTGCGGAAAGATATATTAAGGCGGTAGAAGGAAAGCTGTTTCATACGTAAAGGGAGAGTTAGCTCTATGAAAACGTTAGTATGCTTCGGTGATAGTATTACAGCTGATGAAACGTTTTTTGATGGAACGCCAAGGTTAACACCGCGTCTGCAAGAGATGTTTCTAAATTGGAAGGTGGTAAATGCGGGGGTTCCGGGTGATAATACGTTCGACGCGTTACATAGGGTTGAAGATGATGTACTATCACATAAACCAGACTTCGTAACAGTTTTTCTTGGTACGAATGATTCGGTATTATTTGATCCAGTACCATTACAAGTATACAAAGACAATTTAGAGAAGATTGTAAGTAAGATTTCACCAGAAAAAGTATTACTTATTAGTCCTGCACCAGTTGATGAAGAACGCCAGCATAATAGAACAAATAAAATACTTGGTCAGTATGCAGACGTAGTAGAGGAAGTGGCGAAGGAAATAGGAAGTTATTTTCTGAATTTATATGCTGAGATGATTCAAGAACAGAGTTATAAAAGATTTTTTGTAGAAGATGATGAAAAAGACGGTTTACATTTTGGCCGACAAGGTTATGAATATGTAGCGGAGTTAATTGGTAAAAAGTTAAAAGGGATTTTGTAAGAAGCAAAGTGTGCGCGCTTTGCTTTTTTGTTCGCGTATTTCCTCCTACAATGTTGTTGTGTTCAATGCAGTAGCTTTTATTATGCTAAACATGTAGGAAAGAAATGAATAAATAAAGTGGAATATAATTTGTTTCGCTAATGGAATGCATCCAAGACTTAACAGTTGATTAATTGAACTGTAAAGTTTAAAATTACAGTATAGTTTTTAGAAGTGAGTTGCCATCGTTTGTAAAAAACAGATAAATTAAATATATTTTGAATAAATAATATAACGTGTATTTCATTCTAAACTGTAATTTTTTTTAATACATTTCAATAATCTATATAATAATTTAAAAAGTAAAGGAGTGTGTAAAATATGGTGATTTTATATACGACAGCAAGCTGTAGTTCATGCCGAAAAGCAAAAGCATGGCTTGAAGAACATCAAATTGATTATACCGAAAAAAATATCGTATCAAATTCTCTTACAGTCGATGAGCTTAAATCCATTCTCCGTTTAACTGAAGATGGTGCTACTGAAATTATTTCAACTAGATCTAAAACTTTTCAGGAATTAAATATAAATATTGAGGCGCTTTCGCTTAATGATTTTTATAAATTAATAATTGAGTATCCTCAAATGTTACGTCGTCCAATTATGCTGGATGAAAAAAGATTACAGGTTGGTTTTAACGAGGAAGAAATTCGTAAATTTTTACCGCGTAGCGTTCGAACATTTTTGAATATTGAATTGCAAAAAATGGCTAATTAATAAGTAATATTTTGAAAGGAGGAAACAGAAGTGATTGAAGTATGTGTTACGGTTAATTATAAAGATAGAAACTATCACACAAATGTTATTGTGAGTAAAGATACGATTTGGACAAAAATTAAACAATTGGCAGAAGAACAAGTTAAGAAACAGTGGACCGTTTAAATTTATTTGCAACTTAAAAAGCTAAATGAAGTTAGGAGATATAGGGGAGTTCTGATAGAATATAAAGGAATTTATTTTTTCATGCTAAGCATGCTTCTTATATATTTTAACGTTTGACTAACCTATCTGTAATATTTATGGCTACAGTATGTTACTAAACGAGAAATCATATTTTTTATCGTAGGAGGACAACGATGAACAGCGACTTTACCTTGGCCATTCACAGTTTAACTTATTTAGCTTTACAGCCAGATCGGATGTCAACAAGTAATGCTATTTCCGAAAGTGCAGGTGTTCATCCAGTACGCATTCGCAAAGTGCTAAGTTTGTTAAAAAAACATAAGTTTATACAATCAAAAGAGGGAACGGGTGGAGGTTTTATTTTTGCCCGTGATTTAAGTGAAATTAATCTTTGGAATATGTATCAAATAACCTCTGAAGGGGCATTACAGCCGAAGTGTCCAGAATCAAATGATCAGTGTATTGTAGGTTCGAACATGCGGAAAGTTCTTTTTGCTATTTTCTTAGGTGCGGAAGAACATCTAGGTGAATATTTAAAGAATTATACAATGAAAGAAGTTGTTGATCTTATTAATCAAGAACGTTAAGCGGCTTAATTATTATGTAGCCGTGAGTTCTTAAAAATTAAATGTAATAAAAAACATTACAGTTTAAGTTAGTTTTTATATCTTTTTTATCGTTACAAAAAATATTTATAAGAGGGTGAAAAAGTATGATGTCAAATAATAATCATGTTTTAAAAGTGGGAGATTGGGTTCGTGGAATATCAAATGAGGGTGAATTCATAGTTGGTTACATTGTATCACTTGATGAAGTGGAAGATGTAGTTACAGTTAGCATTGTGAAACGTGACGACAAGTACACAATGAACGAAGCGATTTTACTCTTTAGTAAACATGTTAACAAACTCCCTGAATCAAAGGTAATAAATAAGGAGCAAATCCTTTATCTTATAGACCTTGCATTATTAACAGGGGATGAAGAATGGTTTATTGAGCTTTCTGCAAAATTAAACTTGATAAAAGAGCTAGTTAATGAGGGGTTTTAAAGATTACATTACTTGCTTTTAATAGGATGAATCGTGTAATAATCAATAATATCATCTCTTTTGTTGCATTTTAATAAAAGAGGTGATTGATGGTATGAAAATAAAAATAATTAGCATCATATATCTTCTGAGTTTTTTACTACCCTGTATTTCTGCTCAAGCAATTGGAAAAAGTGAAAATGAAATCAACGAATATTTTGACATAGATTTAACTGGTTATGAACTTTATTCGTTTGGTGACTTTAATCAAATAGGTTATAAGATAACGCCGCTTACTCAACTGTTTTTAGGTATAGTTCAAACAGAAGGTGAATGGATTGATGAACCACGATTATATATTAAGGGGACTAAAGGTTATTTTCATCTTTGGAAAGAGGATGGTACGAATGTTCTTTATACCGTTGAACAGAAAAGTGGTTTTTGGAAAATTATAAATGTAAATAGAAAAAGGATTAACAGAATACCTGTACCAAAAAAAAATTTAAAAGAAGTAGTAATTAATCTTTTATTAGAACCAATAAGTAAAGAAGTTGAAAAATATTATAAGGAACCGAAGCTTTGGTACCGGGGTTCTGAAAAAATTGTTGAAATAACAAAAGACGAAGCAAATTATATTTTCTATGTAACTGTGCAAATTCAAACTTTTGAAGGGGCACACAATCCGCCTTATGGAGAGGACACAATTACTTTTCGTATAAAAGGAAATGAAATAAAACCCATTCAATACAAACATAGAAATATCCCTGAAGAAGATTTGAAAAAACTAAAATTAAGATGACATTGAAGTGATTCGTTTGCCTACACCTAACAATGATAATGATGTAAATAAGCTGTCCATATATGGGTAGCTTATTTTATTTTTTCGTTTAGCGAAGATTTTTGCGAAATGTTAGCGGTTCTCTTATTGTCATCAAGTTAAAATATGTATTTTCCTAAAAATGTATATGAATGCAATATTGATAATATATAACCTAAAAATTGGTTTATGCATTTAAAAAGAAATTTCTTTTTAACCACGTTAATTATTTATTAGAATATCTTTTTTAAATCAAAATAAAATTTTTAGATAAAGAAGAATATAAAAATTTTTAAAATGAGTATCTTGAATAAACAATATTTTACTGTGTTTTTTGCTGATTAATTCCGTTATAAGCGATAGGAACAAGGGTTGCATGCTAACTGTAAATTATTATCCATGTAAAATTATATCCATTGAATATTTCTGAAAATATAAAAATATTAATTTTATAAATATACACGTTATAATGAGGGCGTCGAGAGAAATTTTATGATCTCTGGAGAAAATATAAAAAATGCGATTAATAGAAAGAAAGGCGTGTGATTAGAGGCGAAATGTATGTAAAGTGCTTCAGTGGCTTGTGTAATCAATACCATAAATGCTGCCGAAGTTATGAAAGTGATGTATAGAATTGAGAAAGAAATGCCTCATAAATGAAGAGAGGCCGGTTTATCTAAAATTACTGTTACAAGTAAGTAAGAGAAACCATTAAAGTAACACACTGTTATTAGAAATGTTGCAACGTATTTATGAAGTCTATTCAATATTGTTCTCTTAAGCGGTCTTTATATAAAGAGCGGATAGTACGAGTAAACTTTTTTGTGAACGCTAACATTTATGTTAGGACGCTAACTAGCGAATGTTTCAATTTGGATTCATTATGATGAAGGACATACAATGTGGGGCAACTTGTAAGGAATTTATTTTCCGAAAAAAGGGAATGTTCGTTAGCTATAAAGAGATACGCAAGAATAGGATACAAGGGGGAGTTATTATATGAACGGGAATACTGCAAAGAAAATAGAAGTTCAAGCTGAAAATATCGCACTAGAAAATGAGCAATATGCAGATCCGAAAAAGTGGCATAAGCAGGATACTACATGGGCATTGAGCCTATTTGGAACTGCAATTGGAGCAGGGGTGCTCTTTTTACCGATTAATGCAGGTTCAGGTGGTTTATTATCATTACTACTAATTACATTGCTTGCATATCCAGTTATGTATTACTCACATAGGGCACTTGCTAAAATGATATACGCTTCTAATTCTGCTGATGAGGGGATCACAGGTACAATTAGAGAGTATTTCGGAAATAAAGCAAGTATCATTTTTAACATCGTATATTTCGGTTCAATTTATACAATCGTGCTAATGTATTCGGTTGCGCTTACAAATACTGCAAGTAGTTTTATCGTGCATCAATTGCACATGCCAGAGCCTCCAAGGGCTATTTTATCACTTGTATTAGTTCTTGGTCTTATCGCTATACTGAATTTTGGTCAAGATATTACTGTAAAGATCATGAGTATGCTAGTGTATCCTTTCATAGCTTCTCTACTGTTTATCGCAATATCTTTAATTCCACAGTGGAATACGTCAATGCTTAGCTTTTCAGCTGTTTCTACTGCTTCAACAGGAACAGGATATTTTGGAACGATACTGTTGATTCTACCAATCATCGTATTCTCATTTAACCATTCACCTATGATTTCATCATTTGTTGTGAAACAGAGAGCTACGTATGGAATAGAAGCTACTGATGCTAAATGTGCGCAAATACAAAAAGTTTGTTATATCATGACATTCGCTGTAGTTATGTTCTTCGTTTGGAGTAGTACATTAAGCTTGACTCCAGAGGATTTAAAAATGGCAAAAGAGCAAAACTTATCAATCCTTTCATATCTTGCTAATGAGCTTAATTCACCTGTAATTACGATTGCAGCTCCAATCATTGCTTTTGTGGCTATTACAAAATCTTTCCTTGGCCATTATATCGGAGCATTTGAAGTAATGCGTGACATGATTATTAAGTTCGGTAAATCACGTGGAAAAGTTATTGAAGAAAAAACAATTAAAACAATCGTCCTTACTTTTGTTGTATTATCATGCTGGTTTGTTGCTTATACAAATCCAAGTATTCTTGGACTTATTGATTCTCTAAGCGGTCCATTAGTTGCTGCTATCTTATGTCTATTACCGATGTATGCGATTCAAAAAGTACCAGTACTAGCTAAATACAAAGGGAAAATGAGTAACGTATTTGTTATTATTGTAGGTGTACTTACTGTTTTAGCAAGTATTAAATCATTATTCTAATTCACGATTGTTAGTTCTAATGCAAAATAGAACGATTTTGGGACAGGTTTCTCCGTTTGGAGAGTCTGTCCCTTTTTAATGCGTTACAGTTTGATCTTATTGATTTTATGAGGGATTCACGCATAATTGTAACTAAGGGAGATGATTTCAGATTGAGTAAACTGAATATTAGTACAACGGTTTCCGGAGATATAATTGTTACTCGTCTTATAGGCAAGATTAAAACAGATGATGTTTATGAATGGTTTAATGGCTTCGAGCAAGTTTGTCAGCAATTCATTTCCGAAGGGCGGAAATACAAATTGTTGATCGATAGAAAAGGATACATACCAGATCACTTTTCTGTTCAAAAAGCATGGAAAGAGAAGTTTTTCAATGAAACGATTTTGAAACACAGTAAGGCAATGGCTTTTCTTCTTGAAGAAGGAGAGATACTGAATTATTTACAACAATCTAATACAAAAAAATCTGTAAAATTTTTCGATGATTATGAACAAGCATTCCTTTGGTTGAATGAATATCCTAGATAAAACTTTTAGTGAACCAGTTGCTTAAGCAACTGGTTTTTTTATGCTTGTAAGTAGTAGCTGGAAGAAAACTTCTATACGAAATGTTTTGCGCTAGAGGACATACATTTTTAGTGCGTTAAATATAATTCATAATAGCAACAAGAAGAAAAGAATACGCTTTACGTTATTAGTTATATGGAAAGTCCGTACGGTAGGGTCGCATAATTTTAAAAATAGCAATGTGGCATAAAGTGAGTAAGGGGGATAAACATATGAGTACTTCAAATTTGAATGAAATAAGTAAACAAATTTTAATAGAGGAGGAAACACTTCAATTTTCCTCTTTTACAAATGAAGATGCACTGCAGATAGGTTTATTTATCGTTGAAACAGCGAAAAAGGAAGGGAAATTGATTGCTGTTGATATAGCGAAAAATGGTGTGCAATTATTTCATTTCAAGATGACGGGGACAACTGAGGAAAATACGAAATGGATTGAGCGTAAAAAACGAGTTGTTTCTTTGCACAATCATAGCTCGTATTATATGCAAATACAAAGTGAAATAACGGGTGTTCCATATAATGAAAAGTATCTTTTAGATAGGTCGGATTATGCTGCGTTTGGTGGTTGCGTTCCTGTGCAAATAAAAGATGTAGGAGTTATTGGAATGATAACAGTTTCAGGGTTACCACCAGAAGAAGATCATGAATTAGTTATAAGGGCAGTTAAAAATCATTTAAAGCAATAATAAAAAGGAAAAACCGAACAAGAATATGTTCGGTTTTTCCTTTTTATTATTCAGTTCATGAACATATTTTTAATAAGATGTTACGAAATGAAAAATCTTTAATTCAAGACACTTTCCTTGACGATAATAATCTATGTAGTTAATATGATAGACATAAAATAACTTAATTACTTTTTGTAATCTAGTTATTTTATATAAGTATAACTGAGTAAGTAGGATGTGGGGAAAATGCTTTGAATTGCCACTATTAATATTGGGGACAATTAGAAAGCGACAAATATAAAAAATTAGAAGTTAAGAAGTAAGATTGGATCAACAATAATAGTAGCTTCTGTACAATGCATTCTTACTATATTGGCAATGACTATACATCACGAGGAGGACTGACATTGGAATCGATGACCTTTGTTTTATTTGGAGCGACAGGGGATTTAGCGAAAAGGAAAATTTACCCCGCGCTATATAACTTATATAGAGATCAAAAGCTTCCAAAGCCAATATCTGTTATCGGGCTTGGAAGACGTGAAGTATCTCATTTAGATTTTCAAAAAAGAGTAAAAGAATCCATAGAAACTTTTTCTCGTCGCAGAGAAGAAGGTACTCCGAAAATAGAAGATTTTTTAGAGTATTTTCGTTATTGTCCGTTAGATGTGAATAAGCCAGAAGATTATAAAAGGTTATTACAAGTAGTTCATGAAAGGGAAGAAGAACAAAATATACAAGGGAATAGAATGTTCTACCTTTCAGTTACTCCTGACTTCTTTGAGACCATTGCTTTAAATATTAAAGAAAGTGGACTTGATAAAACAGATGGATGGAAGCGTCTAATGATTGAGAAACCGTTTGGTCATGATCTTACATCTGCCCGAGAGCTGAATGATAAGCTTAGTCGAACGTTTGAAGAAGACGAAATATACCGTATTGATCATTATTTAGGTAAACCGATGGTTCAAAATATTGAAGCACTTGAATTTGCAAATCCTGTTCTTCAATCGATTTGGAATAAAGAACATATAGCGAATGTACAAATAACAGCTAGTGAAACGGTTGGGGTAGAAGAAAGGGCAGCATATTATGATCATGCAGGAGCCATTCGCGATATGGTTCAAAATCATATGCTGCAAATATTAATGATGACTGCTATGAATCTGCCGGAAAAGATTAATGCATGTGAAATTCGTGAGGAAAAACGAAAAGTGATGGAGACTCTTCGTAAAGTGAAAAAAGAAGACGTTCAGAACCATATCATTCGCGGACAATATGCTTTAGGGGAGATAAAAGGACAACAAGTTGTGGCGTATAGAGAGGAGCCAGGAGTAAATCCTTCTTCTCAAACAGATACATTTGTTGCGGCTCGCTTATGGATTGATAACCCATTTTGGACTGATGTTCCTTTTTACATACGAACAGGAAAAAGAATGAAAGAAAAGTCTACTCGTATTGTAATTGAGTTTAAAAATACATTAAAACAGCAGTATCAAGATAGTAATCCAAATGCAGCGCCTAATTTGTTAATCATTGAAATTAGCCCAAATGAAAATGTTTCACTCCAATTAAATAGTAAAAATCCATTGAACAATGGAGAGCTTGAACCGATCCGTATTCATTTTACTTGTGAGCAAACAGGTGTGGGAATACCTGAAGCTTACGAAAGGCTTATCTATGATGCTGTATGTGGAGATTCTACATTCTTTGCACACTGGAGAGAAGTTGAATTGTCATGGGAATGGGTGCAGCCAATACTTGAAGCATTCGAAGAAAACTTGTTACCACTTCATGAATATAAGTCGGGTTCGTATGGCCCAGATGCTGCGAATGCTCTATTACAAGAAAGTGAGTTTAAATGGTGGTTAGATGAGGAATTGAAAAAATAAGTACATTCTTACATGAAGGTATTTCATACGTTTCTTTATATGTAAAACAATATGACAAAAAGATATTCATCATTTTATTAACATGTATTTATGATGAAAGGTAATTCAAGGAGGAATTATATTATGAGAGTAGGATTAATTGGTTTAGGTAAAATGGGATTAAATTTAGGGAAGAATTTAATGGATCATAAACATGAAGTAGCTGCATTCGATTTAAATACGAGTGCGGTGGAAGAAATGAAAGAGTATGGTGCTACAGGTACGTCTAGTTTAAACGAACTTGTGCAATCATTGGAATCACCAAGAATTCTTTGGGTAATGGTTCCGCACGCTGTTGTTGATTCTGTTATTAATGAGATCACTCCGCTTTTATCAAAAGGAGATATTTTAATTGAAGCTGGTAATTCACATTATAAAGAGTCTATTCGCCGATATGAGCAACTAAAGAAAGATGGCATTCACTTTATGGATGCAGGAACTTCTGGCGGAATGGAAGGTGCGCGTAATGGAGCTTGTTACATGATCGGAGGAGATCAAGAAGCTTGGGACATCGTTGAACCTATCTTCCGTGATACAGCTGTAGAAAATGGATTCTTATATGCAGGAAAAGCTGGTAGCGGTCACTTCTTAAAAATGATTCATAACGGAATTGAATACGGAATGATGGCTGCTATTGGTGAAGGGTTTGAGGTTTTAGAGAAGAGTGAATTTGATTACGATTATGAAAAAGTATCAAGAGTATGGAACAACGGTTCAGTCATTCGTTCATGGTTAATGGAATTGACTGAAAACGCATTTTCTAAAGATGCAAAATTGGATGAAATTAAGGGCGTTATGCATTCTTCTGGTGAAGGAAAATGGACAGTAGAAACAGCATTAGACCTTCAAACAGCAACTCCTGTTATCGCAATGTCTCTATTAATGCGCTACCGCTCATTAGACAATGATACATTTACAGGAAAAGTTGTAGCAGCACTGCGTAATGAGTTTGGTGGACATGCAGTAGAAAAGAAATAAATATCTTAAAATTATAACTCGTTAACGTTTAAAAAATGGAGGGAATGAATTATGAAGTTTTTTATTGATACTGCAAATCTTGAGGACATAAAAAAAGCATATAAACTTGGAGTTTTAGCCGGCGTTACAACGAATCCTTCTTTAGTAGCGAAAGAGGGCATTAAGTTTGAAGACCGTATTGCAGAAATTTGTCAGGCAGTGCCTAAAGTTGAATCTGTTTCGGCAGAAGTAACTCCAGATGTTGTAGAAGCTGAAGAAATGATCTCTCAAGCAGAAGAACTGATTAAAATTAACGGTGGTGATAAAAACATCACGATAAAACTTCCGATGACGCTAGCAGGATTAGAAGCTTGTCGTTACCTTACTGAAAAAGGTGTGAAAACGAACGTTACCCTTATTTTCACTGTGAACCAAGCCCTTTTAGCTGCTAGAGCAGGTGCAACGTATGTTTCACCATTTTTAGGTCGCCTAGATGATATTTCTGAAGATGGCGTACTATTAGTTGCTAAAATAGCTGAATTGTTCGATATTCATCAATTAGATACACAAATTATTGCGGCTTCTGTTAGACATCCAGACCATGTGACTCGTGTAGCAATGGCAGGTGCTCACATTGCAACAATTCCTTATAAAGTAATTGAACAACTTGCTATGCACCCATTAACAGACCAAGGTATTGAGAAGTTTGCTGCGGATTGGGCGAAGGCGCCTAAGTTATAAGGAAGTAAAGTTTACACAAATTGCTTTTTCACGAGAGGACCAATCTCTATGTAACTTCATCCTTTAAAATAAATCCCGAGTTTGGTACCTTATTACGTAAAAGCAGCGATATGAAAAGACACCATGCATTTTCAAAACAGCACAATGGTTATAAAAAGGATCCCCTTATGAGAGTGAAGTTTATGAAAACGTAGCTCTCATAAGGGAGCATCTTTTTGTAGACACCATGGTGCTCTTTTGTTATAGGAATGATTTGAAAGGGGTTACATAGTGAGCTCGAAATATATGATTGGTGTAGATATTGGGACAACTAGTACAAAAGCAGTTTTGTTTTCGATCGATGGATCTGTAATTGCAAGCTATGGGATTGAATATCCTTTATATTCGCCCGCACCAGAAATAGCAGAACAAGATCCAGAAGAGATTTTTCAAGCGGTCATACATACGATTAAAGAAACTATACAATCAAGTAATGTACAGCCAGTTGATATTCTTTGTGTTTCTTTTAGTTCGGCAATGCATAGCGTCATTGCTGTAGACGAAGCAGGGAAGTATTACTTGGGCAGATAATAGAAGCGCAAGTTGGGCAGAAAAAATAAAGAATGATATGAATGGTCATGAAATTTACCTTCGTACTGGAACACCAACCCATCCTATGTCACCACTTTCGAAATTAGTTTGGCTTAAAAATGAACATGCTGATTTATTTGCAAAAAGCTATAAATTCATTTCTATTAAAGAATATGTTTTCTATAAGTTATTTAAGGAATATGTAATTGATTATTCTATAGCATCAGCAACAGGAATGTTCAATTTGAAATCTTTAAAATGGGATGAAGAAGCTCTTCGTGTTGCAGGAATTTCGGAGGAAAAGCTTTCTAAACTCGTTCCAACTACGCACACCTTAATAGGATTAGATGAAGAATTTGCAAGAGAGATGAATGTACTTGTTACTACTCCTTTTATAATAGGAGCGAGTGATGGAGTACTATCGAATTTAGGTGTGAATGCAATAGAACCTGGAGTAGTTGCTATTACAATTGGTACGAGCGGTGCAGTGCGAGTTGTCACAAATCATCCTGTAACGGATCCGAAGGGTAGGACTTTTTGTTATGCGTTAACTGAGGACCTTTGGGTAATTGGTGGACCGGTGAATAATGGTGGTATGATTTTTAGGTGGGTTCGTGACCAATTATGTGCGTTAGAAGTTGAGCATGGGAAGCGCTTAGGAAAAGATCCTTATGAATTGCTTACTGAAATAGCAGCAAAAGTTAATCCTGGATCTGATGGTTTATTATTTCATCCGTATTTAGCAGGAGAAAGAGCTCCTTTATGGAATGCGAATGCGCGGGGGTCTTTCTTTGGGCTTGGACTACATCATAAGAAAGAGCATCTTATCCGTGCTGTTTTAGAGGGAATCATTTATAACTTGTATACAGTTCTCCTTGCTTTAAAAGAACTAATTGGCGAACCGAAAAAAATTCAAGCGACAGGTGGCTTTGCAAGATCGGAACTTTGGAGACAGATGATGGCAGATATTTTTCATCAAGACGTATATGTTCCTGAAAGTTTCGAAAGCTCTTGTCTAGGAGCAGCTATCCTTGGTTTATATAGTTTAGGTGAAATAAATACATTACATGTAGTTTCTAATATGGTAGGTGCCAATTTTTATCATGAGCCAAACATGGAAAGTGTGGAGAAATATAAAGAATTAATACCGATCTATATTCGTTTGGCCCGTCACTTGGAAGAAGAATATGAAAGTATAGCAGCTTTTCAGAAAAAATGGGTTTAGAGGTTATTTGGCAGAAAAATATGGTAACTTATAAAGAGGTACTCCGATTTTTTAGGATATTCTTTCAATCAAAAATAGTTTTATGAACTTGGTAAGAAGTATGGTGAACAAAAACTATAGGGAGAGGGTTATGAAAATGACGGATAACAAAGAGTTTATTGGATATGTTGGAACGTACACGAAAGAAAATAGTGAAGGGATATATACTTTTACTTTAAATACAGAAGCACAAAAAGTTAGTAATGTAACGCTTGCGGCTAAGTTGGATAACCCTACATATGTAACGATTAGCAAAAATAATCAATATCTCTATTCTGTTGTTAAGGAAGGCGAAGCTGGTGGTGTAGCTGCTTATTCGATTAACAGTTATACAGGAGAGCTAACGGAACAAAACAGACAAGTAGTAGAAGGGGCTTCTCCTTGTCATATTAGTGTGGATAGTGAAAACGGTACGGTAGTTACAGCAAATTACCATAAAGGAACAATTGAGTCTTTCGTAGTTAATGAAGAAGATGGAACTGTAAATCCTGTTACATCGATTATGGCAAATGAAGGTTCTGGTCCAAATAAAGAAAGACAAGAAAAACCACATGCGCATTACGCGGGATATACTCCTGATGAAAAATATGTGGTAGGCGTTGATTTAGGAATTGATAAAATCATTACGTATGAAATAAAAGATAGTAAGTTAAAGGAAGTGAATAGCTTGTCTGTGAACCCAGGAAGTGGTCCTAGACATATTACTTTTCACCCGAACGGAAAGTATGCGTATGTAATGACTGAACTTAGTTCGGAAGTTATTGCATTATCATATAATCCGGAAGAAGGGTCCTTTACAGAGTTGCAGTATATTTCTACCGTTCCGAAAGAATTTGATGACAATAGTCAAGGAAGTGCGATTCATATTTCTTCTGACGGCCGTTTTGTGTATGCGGCGAATCGCGGTCATAATAGTATTGCTGTTTTCAGTGTGGATCAAAATTCAGGCCAGCTTACATTTGTTGCACATACATTTACAGAAGGAAATTGGCCGAGGGACTTTGTATTAGATCCG
Source organism: Bacillus cereus group sp. N6 (assembly GCF_016483705.1). Lineage (NCBI taxonomy): Bacteria > Bacillati > Bacillota > Bacilli > Caryophanales > Bacillaceae > Bacillus > Bacillus cereus group sp. N6. The sequence goes on along the minus strand of NZ_JAEHBI010000002.1, from coordinate 38,897 downwards.
ACTGAAAAGTTTCTTCTTGCTACAAATGAAAAGTCACATAACCTTGTGCTATTTTCAAGAAATGAAACGACAGGTGAGTTAACATTGTTACAATCTGATGTTATTGTACCAGAGCCTGTTTGTGTGAAGTTTTTGAACGTTTAATTTGTGATTGGTAGAATTTCTATATATCCCAAAAACAGTAAAAAAGCAAAGCGATATCGCTTTGCTTTTTATTGTTTCTTTTTCGGTCTACGTACTAATTCGCCGCCGCAGTTTGGGCAAACGTTGTGTCTTTCTTCTGTACACGGTGCACAAAATGTACATTCATACACGCAAATGTAGGCTTCGGAATTTGATTCGAGAGATTGATCGCAAATTTGACAGTTTGTTTTCATTTCGAGTGCTATAGTAAGTCTCCTTTTAGTTTGAATATTTATAATTTAATTATAATTCATTAGATAGAAGCTGTCTTTTTCAATTGAAAGGAAATCGAATGATAAAGTTATGATTTGAAATGAAAGAAGCTCATTTATTTTTAAATTGATTATTTAATAAGGTTGGAATATTATGAAATAGTCAAAAGACAACAGGGGGTATATATTTTGACTAATCATAACGATCATTTAAAAGCAGACTGCGAAAAATGCTTCGGTTTATGTTGCGTGGCGTTACCGTTCGCAGCATCGGTAGATTTTGCGGTGAATAAAGATGGCGGGAAGCCATGTTCTAACTTACAAACAGATTTTAAATGTAGCATACATAAAAATCTTAGAGGAAAAGGTTATAAAGGTTGTACAGTGTTTGAGTGTTTTGGTGCTGGGCAGAAGATTTCGCAAGTTACGTTTAACGGGATTGATTGGCGGAAAGATGCTAAGCATGCGAGAAAAATGTACGATGCTTTTCCAGTTATGCATCAGCTTCATGAAATACTGTGGTATTTGAATGAGGCGATTCTTTTACAGGCGACACAATCGATTCATAAAGAACTAAGTAAAGCAATTGAAGAGACGGAGCGCCTTTCGAATTTAAATGCGGACGAGTTAATGAAAGTAAATATTCCATTACACCGTGCGGAAGTAAATGTGTTACTTTTAGAAACGAGTGAGCTAGTTTGGAAGGAAATGAATGCCGCGCGTAAGAAACGAATTAGTCACCGCGGAGCAGACCTTATGGGAGCAAATTTGAAGAATAAAGATTTACAAGGAGCGAATTTAAGAGGAGCTTATTTAATTGCGGCTAACTTAAATGGAGCAGATTTAAGAGGAGCAGATCTTATCGGAGCAGATTTGCGAGATGCAGATATTCGCGGGGCGGATTTCACAAATAGTATTTTTCTGACGCAAGTTCAAATTAATGCAGCGAAAGGGGATAAACATACGAAATTACCGAAAGTGTTGTCCCGTCCATCGCATTGGAGTGCGTAAAGAATGTGGAACAGGCAGAGATTAAGAATCTCTGCCTGTTTTTTCATTTCTTTTCAAAAGTAGTAATGAAAACACTACATATAATAAGAATACCACCAATAAAAAAGTTAATATTTAATGTCTCATTTAAGAGTAACCAACCAAGCAATGATCCGACGATAGGTTGGAAGAAGAAAAATAAGGAACCGATGCTTGCGTCCATTAATTCTAACCCTTTATTCCAAAGGAAAAAGGCACCTGCCGTTGAGACGACTCCTAAATATACTACGCCTAATATTACGTACGTGTTTACTGTTTCGATAGAGGTTGATTGTAGTTCCCATATCATAAAAGGTGTAATGAAAAAGAGTGAAAAGAATATGGCGTACGTTGTGATAACTAAGGATGAAAATCGAGTTGAAGCAATCTTCACATAAATGGATAGTAAAGCCCACGTAATAGCGGCCCCAACTAAAATGATTGTACCGATAAAATAGGAGCCAATTTCAATATCCCATCCAATGACGATAATTACACCGATTGTCGCTATGATAGTAGATAGCAGTCTACGAGCGGTTAGTTTTTCTTTTAAAATGATCGCTGCAAATATAACCATAAATGCAGGTATAGCTGATGTTACTAAAGAGCCTGTATGAGCGTCAGATAATTTTGTTCCGATAAATTGACAAGTAATCGAAATGAAATAGCCGATAAATCCAATCCAGGCGAAGAGTAGCCAATCTTTTTTGTGAATGGTTACTTTTTTCTTTTGCTTTTTCTCAGCTATTTTCAAAATGAAATATAAAACAACGAAAGCGATAATAAAGCGTAGCCAAACGAGTGTCAGTGGTGGGATAAAGTCGAGTACATATTTGCTAACAACATACATACCGCCCCATATACTAGCTGCTAGTGATAAACATATAGCTCCTAAAATTGTTTGTTTCATGTAAAGTACCTCCGTCTATTTTTAGGGTTTTATGAGTTCCCTAAGACGAGGCATAGTGTTAAGTGTTATATGAATGCCCGCCTTAGTTTATAGACGGCTTACAGGTTGATCGTTTTCGAATGAAGTGTTGTAGTACATGAGTGCATTCCTCCTTCATAATTTAATAAAGATATTATAACTTAATTTTCAGTTTATTGGGATGTTTCTTTAGAAAATGGTGGTTGTCTAAGAAAGCATAGTATATGGTAGAAAAACATATTTTAAAAATAAAAGAAACCAATTACATAACTGATAAGTATAGTAAGAGTAGGATGAAAAAGTAGATTAATAGAGAACGAGGAGGAGATTGTTATAACTACAACCGTTATTTCTCATTTTTACAATGAAGAGTATTTATTACCGTGGTGGCTTGCTCATCATACGAAACTGTTTGATCATGGCATTTTAATTAATAAAGGTTCAACAGATCGTTCGGTTGAAATTTGTAAAAAATTCGCACCACACTGGGAAGTACGAGATTCTGCAAATCCAGAATTTGATGCATTAGCGACAGATCATGAAGTGATGAGGATAGAACAAGAAGTAAAAGGATGGAAAATAATTTTAAATACGACCGAGTTTCTTTGTGTGCAAGATAAAAATCAGTTTTGGAAATCCCTGAATGAATTGGGAGGGAGGATGTATTGGCTGGAAGGGCTTATTATGGTCGATGATCTTAACTATAATTATCCGGACCTTAACTTTGGAATACCTTTAATGAAACAGCGATTTCATGGTTATTTACCAGAAGATTGGGCGTTATGGAGAAGAGGTAGATTTATTCATAATCATGAACACGGAAGTTATACGGTTGGGAGACATTTATCTGCACATGAATCTATGATTTATCCGCCACTTGCGTGTATTGCATGGTTTGGTTTCAGCCCTTGGAACGATGCGATGAGAAAGAGGAAATTACAAATTGGCCCGACTCTTTCTGAAGCTAGTAAGCATGGGGGAATGGGAACACATCATATTATTACACCTGAAAAATTAGAAGAATGGTATAAGGATTTAGCGAGAGGGACGAAGGATTTGCGTTTTAGTGGTGCGTATCGTTATGTTTTTTTATAAATGATTCCCACCATAAAATTGTTTCTTCGATCCCAGTATTTAGATCGTATGTTGGTTTCCAATTTACTTCAGTTTTTAAACGCTCTACATTAACGCCGACGAATAAAGGTTCATCTTTAGAGAAAGGAATCGTACCTAGTTTAATTAAATGTTCTTTTCCTAACTTTTTAGCAATGATAGAAGCTAATTCTTTAATTTGTACAGATTGACCAGAAGCGATATTGATTGTGCCTGTAACGCCATGTTCTAATACTGTTACGAGAGCATCAGCGACGTCGCTCACATGGAGGAAATCTCTTGATTGTTTTCCATGTGTACATAGTGCTTCCTCATTTTTTAATAAGGAAGTGATAATGTTAGAAACGAGCCGATTCCCTTGTTCGTGAGGGCCATACATATGAAAGATGCGGCCCCAACACATGCTGAGGCCGGTTTGCTCAGCGTACGTTTGTAGCCAAGAGTGTAGTGCGTTTTTACATAATGCATACGGTGTTTTATAGGAAAGAAGCGGTGAATCTTCAAATAGTACGCCGTTAAACCATTCGTACTCTGCGCCGGTGCCGGCAACAACGACTCGCTTTCCGCCGCATGTTGTGAAGTGCTGAATCAATGAGATGCTGGATGTAAGCCAATAGTAATTATTAATAGATACATAACAAGCTGGCGGCACTGCTTCCCAAGCTAAATGAATGAGATGACTAGGCTTCATGTCGTAAATGAGTTTTTTTACTTCTTCATCACAAAGTAAGTTTACTTTATGCCAGTGGCAAGGGATGTGAGAAGGCTTCTTTGTATGATAAGTGGCGTGCACCTCATAGCCCCTTTGTATAAGAGAATTTACAACATATTTACCAATCCATCCACTACCGCCTGTTACAAGAATTTTTTTCATGGCTCAATTACCTCAACTTCTGGAATGGTTACTAAAAATTTGCCGCCCCATTCACGAATGAAAGAGCATTCTTTCATAATTTCATCTTTCAAATTCCAAGGGAGTATGAGAATGTAATCAGGTTTTGTACGCTTAATTTCTTCTGGAGATTTTATTGGAATGCGTGTTCCTGGTAGTAGGAGATTTTGTTTGTGAGGGTTTTTATCTACTGTATAAGCTAAAAATTCTTTTCCTATTCCGCAATAATTTAAAAGGGTGTTTCCTTTAGCTGGTGCACCGTAACCAATAATTTGTTTGTTTAAAGCTTTTGCTTCGATAAAAAACTTTAAAATATTTATTTTCAATTGCTCGATGCGTTTAGAAAAAAGGAGATAACAATCTAATGTATTTAGCCCGTGATCTACTTCTTTTTCGTTTAATTTTGTAACACTGGAATGGATAGTGGATTTGTCGCTATGATGTTTTACAAAAATACGTAAGGAACCACCGTGCGTTGCAAGCTCTTCTACATCGACAATTTGTAAATGATGATGAGCTAAAACTTTTTGAAGACTTATAAGTGAGAAATAGGAGAAGTGCTCATGGTAGATCGTATCAAACTGTTTAAAGGATATGAGATTTAATAAGTGCGGGAATTCAATTGTTATTGTTCCGTCTTGTTTTAATAACGTTTTTAAACCAGCGACAAAATCATGTAAGTTCGGGACGTGTGCCAATACGTTATTTGCGATGATTAAATCAGCTTTTGGTAATTTTTTTGCAAAGTCATTGCTGAAAAAATTCACTTCAGTAGGAATTCCTTTTTGGATAGCGATTTCTGCTACATTTTTTGCTGGTTCAATTCCTAACGTTTCGATATTTTCTTTTTGAAAGTATTGTAATAAGTACCCGTCGTTACTCGCGATTTCAATCACTTTCGAATGATTGGTTAAGTTGAAACGCTTAATCGCCATTTCTACATATTGCTTAGCGTGTAGTAGCCAGCTTGATGAGTAAGAACTGAAGTATAAATAGTCATGAAAAATATTGTGAGGAGATTCAAATTCATCTAATTGTACGAGTAAACAAGAGGTACAGACAAACGTGTGCAGTGGATAGAATGGTTCCATTTTATATGAGTGTTCTGGATCTACAAATGAGTTAGCGAGAGGGGAAACACCTAAATCTAGAAAAGTATTTGTTAGTAATGAGTGGCAAAAACGGCATTTTTTCAGTTCCATTTTATAGCCCCCTTATAAATTTTTGAATGCATCGATTTGTTGGCGCGTGAAAGATTCCATATTTTCACCAGATGCATATTTCTTGTACCAATCAACAGTCCAAGCGATAGAGTGATCTGTTGATAACTTAGGAGTCCAACCGAGTTTATTTACTGCTTTTGTACTATCGAGTGTTAAAATAGGTGATTCATAAGGAGTGTTTGTATGAGGAGAAAGGATTGTTAGTGGTTTATTCCATAATTTCATTATAGATTGAATGACATTATGAACGGTTCTGTTAGGTTCATTTATCGGGCCGAAATTCCACGCCGCTGCAAATTCGGCGTCTTTCCAAAGTTTTTCAGCTAAAAGGATATAGCCATGTAAAGGATCTAATACGTGTTGCCACGGGCGGATAGCGTGTTTGTTTCTAATATTTAACGTAGCATCTTGTAAATATGCACGAATGACATCTGGGAATAATCGGTCTTTTGCCCAATCACCGCCGCCGATAACGTTACCTGCTCTTACTGAGGCAAGATTCTGAGTGTTAGTGCGGAAGAATGAGGTTTGATAGGAAGTCGCCACTAGTTCAGCACAAGCTTTACTAGCACTATAAGGATCGAAACCTCCTAATCGGTCACTTTCCACGAATGCACGGTTACCGCTCCCATCATTTTCATAGCATTTATCACTTGTAACATTAATGATGCCGCGTATACTTTCTATATGTTTTGCCGCTTCTAATACGTGAACAGTACCTAAAACATTCGTCTTAAATGTTTCGATAGGATTTTTGTATGAAGTGGTGACGATTGGCTGGGCAGCTAAATGAAATAGTATGTCAGGGTTATGATGTTTTAGGGCATGTAATAAAGAATCGTAATCTGTAATGTCGCCTTTAATTGTTATGCACTCTTTTGCTACGTTACATTGTTCAAAAAGGTTTGGAATGGATGGTGGATGAGAAGAATAGCCAATTACTTCTGCGCCTAAAGAAGTTAAAAAAAGGGTGAGCCATGAGCCTTTAAAGCCAGTATGTCCTGTAATAAATACTTTTTTCTTATTCCAAAAAGATGAAGAAGCCATATTACCAAACCTTCCACGGAGCGTTATTACTTTCCCATAGCTCGACTAATTTATTTTTATCGCGCAATGTATCCATCGGATGCCAAAAACCAGAATGTTGATATGCGGCTAGTTCATTTTTGTTTACTAACTGAACTAAAGTGTCTGTTTCAAAAACAGATTTATCTCCGCTAATGTAATTGAAAACATCAGGGTTTAAAACGAAAAATCCACCGTTAACCCATCCGCCATCCCCGAGTGGCTTCTCTTGAAAGGATGTGACAGACTGTTTATCTAATACGAGAGAACCGAATCTACCAGGAGGTTGTACGGCTGTAACAGTCGCCATTTTACCGTGTTTTTTATGAAATGCAATGAGTTCTTTTATATTTACATTACTTAATCCATCGCCATAAGTGAGGCAGAAAGGTTCATCCCCGACGTAATTTTGTATTTTTTTAACTCGTCCACCTGTTTCGGTATTTAGACCAGTATCAATTAATGTAACTTTCCATGGTTCAATGCGATGAGAGTGGTTCGTAATTGTATTGTCACTTAAATGTATCGTAAAATCGGACATGTGTAAGTTGTAATTTAGAAAGAATTCTTTAATTGCATATCCTTTATAGCCTAAGCAAATAATAAACTCAGTAATCCCGTAATGACTATACAAACTCATAATGTGCCATAAAATAGGCTTTGTTCCAATTTCAATCATAGGTTTTGGTTTTAAATGAGTTTCTTCCCCAATCCTTGTTCCATATCCACCTGCAAGAATAACAGCTTTCATTTTTTCCTCCTAAAATAAAAATTTATAATATATACAGTATTCATATGAAATACAAATGGTATGGTTTTTAGCTAAGTGCGTAAAAATGTGTGGAACATGATAGGGTGAGAAATGTTAAGGTTTGAATTTAGGGAATAATTGTTGATACTCAGGGTGATTACGTAGATCTTGTGTTATGTTACTAAGCTCTAAAAATCGAGTTTCGAGTTCCTCAGAGGACTGACCATAATGAGTTTGAAGGCCCATTTGAACACCCGTTTTTGAAAGAGTAGGTGTAATTTGTAATTTTCTTGCCTTTGTATGTTCGTTCCAAGGGCTAAAATAAAATTTTAAAATGAATGAAGGGGAGTTATAAACGATAGGTTGGTGCTGCGTAAAATGTCTGCCTGGTAAATATGCGCCGTTAAGATGGTTGTGTATAAATCTCCAGGCACAGCCGATTTCTGGTTTATAAGGAAAGAGCCCGTGATATCGTTGCTCTACTAACGGAATAGAATATCTTAGTTTTGAATAATTGTAATTATGCTTATCAATCATGACAATCATTCTAATTGCATACATATTTTGGCCTAACGTATGAAGTGATGAGAAAAACTCTTCTACATTGTTACAACAAAGAAATTCCGTAGTATTTAATACCATTTTCCAACCTGAAACCTCTCTTTCAATTTCCATCACCTCAATATCAGTATTAGTGGGATCGAAATCAAGGAATCTTGAATTTCGTACTTCCCAGTTGGGAGCAAATAATTTACAAATTTCAACAGAACGATCTGTAGAACCTCTATTAATTAATATGCCGTGATCAAATATTTTTGTATGATGCATAAGCCACCATGGTAATAAATACTCCTCGTTATAAAAGTGAGAGATAATTGTCCTAGTGATTTTAATCTCCTCCAGTTGCATAAATAATGATTTTATTTCAATATTATTATCATATGTTTTGAATTAAGGAAGGTTGAAAGGAATGTGTGATTCCATTTTTATATTTTGGTATCGGCATATCGAAAAAATAGTAATCTAACTATATGGATAGAGTTATAGAGTGTGAATATACTACATACTTAGATGGCATGTGAAATTTTGTATAAATTATGAATAATAAACCGTCACGTTTGACTGTACAGTTTATGTATTGTATGATGTTAGTAATATAAACAAGGGGGGAAGATCGTTGGGAAGGTGTATCGAATCGGACAGTTGGCTCTCATGGCTCACGTGTCGAAACGCACGATTGATTATTATACGAATCTAGGAATCTTAAAAGCGGAGCGATCTCAATCTAATTATCGCTATTACGATGAAACAGCATTTGAGACATTACAATTTATTGAGAAGTGCAAAGAAATGCATATGCCGCTTTGTGAGATTAAAGAGAAAATCGAGGAGAAGAAGAAGCTGCTCGGTATCAATGAACACGTTTCGAAACAAGTGAATGAAGTGACAGACCATATTCATCGATTAGAAGCAGAGTTAACGGAGTTAAAGCCGCTTTTAGATGGATTGACTGATTCACAACGTGAAAAAATATCGAAATCTTTATCTGGTCAAACGACAGCTTTAATACAGACACTTGTTCTATTATTATAGAAAAAAGTGAAATCCGACCTCTTTAATTTTTGTATCGGGCTATGTTTTCTAATGAACAAATAAGAAAACATTATAGTATACAGGAGGTGGACACCTTAGTTTTTTAAACTAAGGGGATTCATTGGAAATATTTAATTTAGTCATGGTTGCGATTTTAATCGCATTTACTGGATTTTTCGTAGCAGCAGAGTTTGCGATTGTAAAGGTACGTTCAAGTCGTATTGATCAGCTTGTTGCGGAAGGGAAACGCGGTGCTTTAGCAGCGAAAAAGGTAACAACAAATTTAGATGAATATTTATCTGCTTGTCAATTAGGTATTACAGTTACAGCTATGGGATTAGGTTGGTTAGGTGAACCGACAATTGAAAAGTTATTACACCCGTTATTTGAGAAATGGAACATAAATCCTTCTATCTCATCAGTATTAACATTTGGTCTTGCTTTTATGCTAATGACGTATCTACACGTTGTAGTAGGGGAATTAGCTCCGAAAACGATGGCAATTCAAAAGGCTGAACAAGTAACATTGTTATTGGCAGGTCCGTTAATGATGTTCTATAAAGTCATGTATCCATTTATTTGGGTATTAAACGGTTCAGCTCGTGTTGTAACTGGCTTATTCGGTTTAAAACCAGCTTCAGAACATGAAGTAGCTCATACAGAGGAAGAATTACGTCTTATCCTTTCAGATAGCTATGAAAGTGGCGAAATTAATCAGGCTGAATACAAGTATGTAAATAACATTTTTGAATTTGATAATCGTATTGCAAAAGAGATTATGGTACCGCGAACAGAAATCATTGGTTTCTACCTGGAAGATTCAGTAGAAGAACACATGAAAGTAATCCAAAATGAACGATACACACGTTATCCGATTTTTGGAGAAGATAAAGATGATATTATCGGTATGGTCAATGTAAAAGATTTCTTTATTCGATATATGAACAACGATAAAGAAGATTTATCATCGATTCGCACGTATATGCGTCCGATTATTGAAGTGATGGAAACAACTCCAATTCACGATTTATTACTTCAAATGCAGAAGAAGCGAATTCCGATGGCTGTTTTATATGATGAGTACGGAGGAACAGCCGGAATTGTAACGCTTGAAGATATCTTGGAGGAAATCGTCGGCGAAATTCGTGACGAATATGATGAAGATGAAGCACCACCAATTCAGCATGTGAATGAGCACCATAAAATCGTTGATGGAAAAGTGCTTATCTCCGAAGTGAAAGATTTATTTGGATTACACATTGAAGAAGATGATGTGGATACAATTGGTGGCTGGATTATGATGCAAAATCATGAAATTGAAGAAGGACAACACGTTGAGGCGGAAGGTTATGAATTTAAAGTGTTAGAAAAAGATGCTTACCAAATTAAACGTGTTGAAATTCGTAAGATGGAACAAGAGCAAGAAGAAGAGAAAGCAGCAACTGTGTAAGTTGCTGCTTTTCTTCTAAAGTATAAAAAATGTGAAATTAGGAGCGGATATTTTGATTCAAGCAGCCTTACGTGTATATCGATTACAATTGTATGCGATCTTTAGTGGTTTACTACTTATGTGGACGATTACTCCGTTTGGAAAACAAGTAACAGGGTTTGGTATCGGATTAGCTGTAAGTGCATATTGCCTTTGGTTATTGGCTCGCAGAGTGGAGAAACTTGGGAAAAGTATCGTAATGAAAGAAAAGGCTCCTGGATTAGGAGTTTTAAACCGATTTGCAGCAGCCATTTTAGGAGCTATTATTATGTATGAAATTGAGCATGAAATGGAAATGTGGGCATTCGGTACAGGCATTTTAGGTGGTCACTTTTTAATGATTGCGAATTTAGCTTATGCAAACGTGCAGTTAGTGAAAGAAGAAGAGAAGCAAAGAGAACAGGCTTCGAAAAACATAGAGCTATGATGAAAGGGGCCTAATGGGGTTCCTTTTTGTGTTTAAAGCGAGCTAATGAAAGGAATCAAATTTACGACAAATATAATACGCTTCTTTTTTACGTTTTTCAATAGTATGAAAAATAATAAAAAAAAATTAAAAAACCCATCGATTTCTAAAGGTTATGTATGTTATCATGACAAAAGACTTTTTGAAAGAGGTGGATACCAATGTTACAAGCGTTACTTATTTTTGTGCTTCAAATTATTTACGTTCCAATTTTGACAATCCGTACGATTTTGCTTGTAAAGAATCAAACAAGATCCGCTGCTGGTGTTGGATTGTTAGAAGGAGCTATTTACATTGTCAGTTTAGGTATTGTGTTTCAAGATTTATCAAATTGGATGAACATTATTGCCTATGTCATTGGCTTTAGTACGGGACTATTATTAGGCGGTTATATAGAGAATAAATTAGCAATTGGTTATATTACGTATCAAGTTAGTTTGCTAGACCGTTGTAATGAATTAGTAGATGAATTACGTCACTCAGGATTTGGCGTTACAGTATTTGAAGGCGAAGGTATTAATTCTATACGTTATCGCTTAGATATCGTTGCAAAGCGTTCTAGAGAAAAAGAACTGTTAGAAATTATTAATCAAATTGCACCAAAAGCGTTTATGTCTTCTTATGAAATCCGTTCATTTAAAGGCGGATATTTAACGAAGGCGATGAAGAAAAGAGCGTTAATGAAGAAGAAAGATGAACATGCATCGTAAAGAGAAGGGAGTTGTGCAGCTTTAAAAGTGCAGTATAAGCCCCATAGAGAAAAGAGAGGAATCTATATTGAAAAAGATTCCTCTCTTTTTTCTGCGTTATTTTTTTCTGCTTTTTCTCAGATTAACAAGTAACCATACAACTTGAATAATTAGTGGTAATATAAATGCAATTAATAAAACGATAAAGGCTATTAATTTCAGCTCAGGTGTTTGAGTAACACCAGTCCCATCAACCTCTCTTAGCCAAATGATAGCTGCCAATATCCCGAAAGTTATAATCCAAAATATGTTACCAATCCACCAATAAATCCATCTTCTTTTCATGCTAGCACCCCTTACATTTACCCTCTGTTAAAAGTGAATTTTCGTTCGTTACATTTATAATGAAATACCTATAAAATTAATTTTTTTTAACTGTATATCTAACTTGTTTAAACGTTACCATCTCTCCATCTTTATGATCATCTTGCGTTTGCAAAAGTTGAACTTTTGGTTTGTAATCTGTCCTATGAGCGTGCTCGATATCTTTAATGTTAACTTTGTAGGATTCGCCATTATTAATTTTTTGTTCCAATACTTTTTTATTGGCGATATAAATAAACGTCACTTTATTTTCATCAATGCCTTCAGTCTTAAATTCTAATTCGTTATCTTTTGTTGTAATCGTCGGTGTTAATAATTCAATACTGCCTTTTCCAGTTTCTAAAGAATTTTCTGCTATAGTTGAACATCCGGATAATATGATTCCGATGAATAGAAGAGCACTTAATTTCTTTCTCATAACATCCCCCAATTTCAAGTGATTTTTGATTTTGGCATTGCTAGACTGCTAGTGTGGAACGTAACTGTTTAGCTAGCACTCTTTTTAATTGTACCATAATATGTAAATTTAAACAGGCTGTATATCCAATTTAAGGGGTTTGAAAAGTTTACTTATTGTTTTAAATCAGTATCTTTCCAGTAGGTATATATTTTCTGTAGAAAGCAGTGTTGTCAAAATCATTATGAATTGGCTATCCAACTATATGATGACATGTAGACAGGCGAAAGGACTTATTTTTATGGAAATTACAATTTTTTCATATTAAAATAACGATGTGGAATAGATGAATTCATTCACTTCGGAGGTAGTTACTTGAACATTAACGAGAAGGCAATTGAAATGTTTGAAAAAAATGAATATGTGGAAGCAATGAAACTGTTTCACCTAGCAGTAGATGAATCTAGAGGTGTACAATCTCTCAATAATCTTGCTTGGATGTACTTTTATGAGGAAGAGAATGATGCTAAAGCTCTTGAATTAATAAAAGAAGTTGTTAAGTTGAATCCTTCCTCATACTTTCCTTATAACATCTTAGGGGAAATTTACACGAAACAAGAAAAGTGGGAAGAAGCGAAAGAAGTATTACAAAAGTCTATTTCGATGCAACCATCCAATGAAGCATTTCACAATGTAGCTGTAGCGCATTATAACCTTGGAGAGTTAGAAAAAGCTTCGGAATTTTTCTTGCGAGTTGCGGGGGATTCGGACTATATCATGTATAGCTATGTAAAATGTTTAATTGATTTAGGGCGAGCGATAGAAGCGAAAGAGAAGTTAGATGCTTTTAACAGGAAATCTGATGATTTTGTAGGAGAAATTCATGTAGCAGATTTATATGTTGAGTTGAATTGATATAAAGAAGCCATTCAATGGTTCGAAAAGGGATATAAAGAAGTTTGGAAAAGCCCCAATTGGATTGGTAGATTTGTTTATGCTCTATATAAAGCTAATAATTTCACCCGTATAAATGAAGTTATACGGGAATCTATCGAAGCGAAAACAGCAGAAATAGAAGATGTTCAAAATGAAGAAGTAGAAGAAAACTGGACAGAAAAAGATAAGAAAGAGTTAATTGAGGAATATACAGAAGAGAATCATTGTTATAAAAAAATGATAGAACGTATCAAATCTGGATATGTTCCAGGGTTAGAATTTGAAACTTATCATATAGGGGCTTGCTATTTGTTTGGTTGTAAAAGACATAATCATCTTGAATATGAAGAATAAAAAAATTCGACTGTCACATATGATGGTCGAATTTTTTATTATAGGCTGCTTGTCTAAAGGTACCATCTCAATTGTAATGTGTTAAAGATGTTTCGTCTCATTACATAGGTATATATCTTCTTTAGAGCTCTCTTTTTTTATATTTAAAATATGGAGTGAAATAAAACCAATAAGTCCTATTCCACCGAAAATAAGCCATGGTGTATACATTCCGCTTAAGTTGGATGTAAAAGATGTACCGGTATAATTACCGATGATAAAACCAAATGCGAGTGATAGTTGATAAAATCCGAAGTAAGTAGCTGTATATGATTCGTTACTGTAATTTGCAATAGCAATATCAGCGTTAGGTAATACGAGTGTTTCGCCAATTGTAAATAAAATTACACAAATAAATAGCCAATATGGGTGTGGAAATAAAGGAATGAGTAAAAAAGAAAAACTCATTAATAAAACACCGTATTTAATAATCGAAAGTGTATTGTATTTATGAAATAGTTTACGAAATAATACCATAAATATGACGCCTGTCATTGCATTTATCGTAATAACGAGTGTAGTAAGCTGATTGCTATTACTAATGTTTTTCATATGAAGTGGAAGTGCGACAGTAAGCTGAGTAAACATAATATAGAAGAAAATCATGATAAATGAAAACAGAAGAAAAGGCTTGTTTTGTAAGATAGCCTGTATTCCAAATGTAATAGACGTGTTTTCAGTAGTGACTTGAAAGTGATTTTTAAGTAAGTAAAAGATAAAAGCGAATAACAGCATAAGTGATCCTGTTAGAGAGAAAGCGTAGATGGGATTGAGTAAGAGTAAGAACCCTCCTGCAATTGGTCCGATTATTGCACCGCAATTAAAACTAAGGTTTAAATATGTAAATAAATTTTTTCTCATATGAGCTGGTTGTGAGCCGAATATGGCGCGCGCAGCAGGTTCGTAAAATGCAGTTCCGAAGCCAATAAGTGCAGAAGAAATAGAAATTGTATAGAAATCAGAGCATATTCCTAAAGTGATAAATCCGATTCCTCTTAAAAATAATCCGGCTATCATCATAATGATATAGCCTATTTTGTCAGCAATTAATCCTGAGAATAAAGGGATAACTCTTGATGTGATTGTCATAACTGTCAACACTGTTCCTACTTGGACAGCAGAAAAATGAAGAAAGCTTAATAGATAAATAGCTAAAAATGCGTATACTGCAAAATAGCCAAAAGACATAAAGAATGAAGAAATAAGCATGAAACGTATCGGTATTGAGAAACTTTTCATAGAACTCCTCCTAATGTTGTAACCAGTAAAATTATTTAATGGTTAACTAATTTATATTATAATTATACATAAAGTCAGAAAAAAGTAAATTTTAAGAAGAAGGTGGATGGAATTGAATCAAAATGCACCAAATGAATTAGAATATATTCGGGAATTTTTAAATACATGGAAAATACCAAACGATACGAGAGAGCCAATTGACATACTGCAAACAGAAGAGGATATAAAGCTCTTTATGAAAGAATATTTTCATGAAGAGGTTCCATTCCATACGATAGAGGAATTAAAAAGTTTTCGAGAAGATATTCGGGTGGCAATTGAAGGCGGAAAATCATTGCAAAAATGGTTAGAGAAATACCCATTTCATGTACATGTAAAGGAAGATATGAAAGGTATTACATATGAGCCTGTGCACGAAGAGAATGTATATACAAAAGTATTAAGCGTGGTTTTAATGGCGATTCAAGAAAATTTGTGGGGAAGGTTAAAAGCATGCCCAGATTGCCGCTGGGTATTTTATGATCATTCGCGAAATGGAAGTAAAAGATGGTGCGGTATGTATGCTGGAGAAGCAGGAGGAAGAGCGTGCGGTACGATTGCGAAAGTGAAAAATTATCGGGCGAAGAGAAAAGGGAGATCGGGTTATAATGTGTAATTTATATTAGGGGAAGAAAATTGGATGGGGGAATGTAGAATATGAAAGGGACACAAATGTTAGCTTTAAATAAAAAGTGTTGGGATACAGTTGCACCATATTTCTTTCAAGTGGATTGTTTACCGAAATATGGTCCGTATACGGCGTCTGAAGATGAGATTCATATGTTCGATTCAATTAGAAATAAAAAGGTTCTTGATATTGGATGTGGAAGTGGGCATTCGCTGCAATATATGGGAGAGCATGGTGCGGAAGAGTTATGGGGGCTTGATCTTTCAAGTGAACAAATTAAAACAGCGAATGAAACTTTAAAGTGTTGGAATCCAAAGTTAATATGCGGAGCAATGGAAGAAGAATCGGATATTCCAAAAGGATATTTTGATATTGTATATTCCATTTATGCATTAGGTTGGACTTCGAATTTACGAAAAACGTTGGAACTGATTTATTCATATGTAAAGCCAGGAGGAAGTTTTATCTTTAGTTGGGAGCATCCAATATATTCAAATTTACAGTATGGTACAGAAGAAATTGCTTTAAAGTCTTCTTACCATGAGGAAACACCTATTACGTTTGAAACATTTAAAGGGGAAAATGTACAAGCGACATTATATAAGAGAAAAATAAGTACATACATAAATGAGTTAAATAGAGCGGGATTTACAATGGAGAGAATAGAAGAGCCTGAACCATCAAGCTCGTTTGATGGAGAGTTAGCTGCGCCGTCTACGAAATATTATTCTTTATGTAAAGCTAGGATGGTGCCGACTACCTTTATTATTAAGGCGAGAAAGTAAAGTGCTTTATAAAAAGAAGCCTATCATTTTAAATAAATGAAATGATAGGCTTCTTTATTTTTTGAAAAATGAGTTCAGAGGTGTACTTTTCTTATAAAAATGCATTTCATATAAAAGGTGTAATTATTTTGGGGAAGGGGGATTGTTGTGCGTCATCATAGAAAGTGCAAAAAATTTGGAGTGGCACTGCCTCTTCCGCTTATAGGAGCAACGGGTCCTACTGGTAATAGTGGTCCAACTGGTCCAACTGGAGGGCATGAAGGTCCTGTCGGGCCTCCGGGAATCACTGGGCCTTTAGGAGCAACGGGTCCACAAGGCTCTCAAGGTATTCAAGGTATACAAGGTTCGCGAGGAACAACAGGAGCTCAAGGAATACAAGGTGCCATTGGTGATACTGGAGAGCAAGGAATTACAGGTCCAGTCGGCTTACAAGGTCCTCAAGGATTAATTGGAGAGCAAGGTCCTGTTGGCGATATTGGATTACAAGGACTAGAAGGAATACAAGGAATTACAGGCCCTGCTGGTAGTCAAGGTATACAAGGCATCCAAGGAATACAAGGAGAAATAGGCGAACGAGGACAAACGGGAGCACAAGGAATGCAAGGTGTGGTAGGTGAAGCTGGTATTACAGGTGTAACAGGTCCACAAGGTCCCCAAGGAGTGCAAGGAATTCAAGGGGAGGACGGAACTACAGGTATACAAGGAGAAGAAGGTCCACAAGGAATACAAGGGATACAAGGAGTAAGGGGATCCACAGGTTTTCAAGGACCAAAAGGAATACGAGGAATAACAGGAGCAACTGGGTCTACTGGTACACAAGGTGCAGAAGGTCCACCTGGAGGACCAACAGGAATAACCGGTCCAATTGGTCCCTCTAGTGGAGTGACTGGTCCATCTGGCCCGCCCGGTCCACCTGGGGGACCAACAGGTCCAACGGGTGAAACTGGTGAACGTGGTGTAACAGGGGGAACTGGTGCAATAGGAGCGCAAGGTTTACAAGGTATAACGGGTCCCACTGGTGCTCAGGGTGCAAGGGGAGCACAAGGTTCTCAAGGGATAATTGGTGTAGCTGGCGTACAAGGTGCACAAGGAATACAAGGAGTTCAAGGAATAACAGGAGCAACTGGCGCAGAAGGTCCCCAAGGAATACGAGGGGAAACAGGAGCAGCTGGCGTTCAAGGAATACAAGGACCTCAAGGAATACAAGGGGAAATTGGATTAACTGGTGGTCAAGGTGCTCAAGGTCTTCAAGGAGTCCAAGGAATAATCGGTCCAACTGGTGCCATCGGTCTCCAAGGTCCTCAAGGAACACAAGGTATAGTAGGCCCAACAGGAGCGCAAGGTTCTCAAGGTATGCAAGGGATACAAGGAATAACAGGCCCGACAGGTGCACAAGGAATTAGAGGCCTTCAAGGGAATATAGGAGAAAGCGGGATAACAGGCCCACAAGGAGTGCAAGGGGCGCAAGGTATCGAGGGACCCGAAGGACCACAAGGAAATGTTGGGATTACGGGTGTAACTGGAGAAACAGGAGCGACCGGAGTACAAGGGATACAAGGCGTTCAAGGGATTATAGGGATACAAGGAAGTACAGGAAGTACAGGACCTACCGGAGCAACCGGAGTAACTGGAATACAAGGTACTCAAGGTATTCAAGGTTTGCAAGGCCCAACTGGAGTAAGTGGAATGACAGGCGTTAGTGGTAGTCAAGGGCCAGCCGGAGCGCAAGGTAGTCAAGGGCCGATTGGAGTTGTGGGACCTACTGGAGCAACTGGTAGTCAAGGGCCTATAGGTTTTTTAGGAATTGTAGGTGCAACAGGAGCGACTGGCTTACCTAGCGGTGGCGGTTATTTCTTTTCTACTTCAACGAGTGCAATTGCAGCGAATGCGTTAATACCAATCAATTCTGGATCTACAACTTTTGGTTCCGGTGTCAGTTTAACAAATGCAACAACTGTAACGTTAAGTACGCCGGGAATATATTTAGTAAGCTATTATTTTCAAGGTGATCCAAATGGGGGGAATGAAACGATTTCTGTGAGTCTTACTTTAAATGGAACGCAAGTCGCAGGGAGTTTTATTTTTTATGTTACAGGAGGTACTTTTGTATTAGAACCAGCGGTTTCGAATACGATGGTCATTAATGTTACTTCTTCAAATGCTACTTTATCTTTGCAAAATGGTCCATTAGCTATTGGGCATGTAACGACATTATCTGGAGTGATAACAGCTAGTTTAAATGTATTAAAAATAGTTTGACACGTTAGTTATAACGGGGGAGATGCTTGTGAGGGATCAAGATAAGTGTAGTAAGTTTCAAGCACCTATTCCTTTTCCGGCGTCAGGTATTACGGGGCCAACAGGTCCAACGGGTCCGACAGGTTCTTTAGGTGGACCGACTGGCCCGCAAGGAATACAAGGCGTACAAGGACCAATTGGTCCAACAGGTCCGACAGGAATTCAAGGAGTGCAAGGGGTGCAGGGAGAAATTGGCCCAACTGGTCCAACTGGCTTAACAGGACCACAAGGTGCTCAAGGTAGTCAAGGTCCGATGGGGGAACAAGGTCCACGGGGAATTCAAGGAATCCAAGGCCCACAAGGAGTAACCGGACCAACGGGAGCGACTGGAGCGACGGGAGTAACGGGTCCACAAGGAATCCAAGGAATCCAAGGCCCACAGGGGATAACGGGTCCGACGGGAGCAACCGGAGTGACTGGAATAACAGGCCCACAAGGAATCCAAGGAATTCAAGGCCCACAAGGTGTGACGGGAGCAACCGGAGCAACCGGAGCGACTGGATCGACTGGTGCAACAGGACCGACAGGAATCCAAGGAATCCAAGGAATAACAGGAGCAACAGGGGGAACGGGAATAACAGGCCCAACAGGTGCTACGGGCCCAACCGGCTTAACCGGAGCAACTGGATCGTCTGCTATATCAACAGGTGGCGGCTATTTCTTCTCTACCTCAACAAGTACAATTGCAGCAAATGCCAACATCCCAATTAATTCTGGATCCACTGTATATGGAACTGGTGTATCTTTAACTAGTGCTACAACTGTCACAGTATCCACACCAGGAATATATTTAGTAAGCTACTATTTCCAAGGGGACGCGACTGGTGGGAATGAGACAGTATCTGTTAGGTTGCTATTAAATGGAACACAAGTAACAGGGAGTTTCATACAAAATGTGACGACATCAACGGTAGTAATCGAACCAGCCATTTCAAATACACTTCTTGTGAATGTAACGAGTGCCAATTCCACGTTAATATTACAAAATGGTCCGTTAGGTGTAGGGCATGTGACCACTATAGCAGGTGCGATTACGGCAAGTTTAAATGTAGTGAGAATATTATAAGAAATATAAAAAACACAAGGAATGTCTGTATAGACACACCTTGTGTTTTTCTCTTTATCTTTTCGGTTGAAAAATATGCTGAAAGAAGTATTTGTGATGTAAGTTATCTACCACTTTATTTGCTTGATATGTGCGATGTTGTTCGAGTCGAAGTCTTTGCTCCATCATTTTTATTGCGTGATCAGATAAACGTAACATTATACATGTCTCCTTTTCTATAAATATAGGTGTCTATTGGTATCGATCCCATATTTATAATTAAGGAGGTACACTGTGTAACATAGGCAAAAAGCACCTTCCTCTCCCATTACGCTTACGAGGTTAGCTGTCGGACTCGGGAAGTGAGAGTTTCCCTACTTAAATAAGATTCGCCCCAAGTAGCATGGCTACAAAAATGGTTCCCCCGCTCCAAAATTTGGACTCAGCAAAAGGATTTATAAAGTAAAGGATAACATAAATAAATTGATGAGTCAAACTATTTTATATTTTCTGATTTTTTGAGTGAGGTTAAAACCACTCCATCGGGTAATATAATATCATTTATTTTAATAAATCCATGTTTTTTATATAAAGACAGAGCAGGTGTATTTTCTTTCCCTGTTTGTACAATATATGTTTGTGAAGGGGAGAACATGTCAAATACATAAAGTAGTAGTTTTGTGGCGATTCCTTTATGAAAATGATCGGGGGATACTACTAAACGATGAATATCAACTTCCTCTTCATCCATTTTAAAAGAAATAAACCCAGCAAGTGTATCTTCATAAAAATAGCCGTAAAAAATTCCATCACATAATTGAATATCGGCTACAGTATCATAAAGACGAGGAATAGCCGTACTATTTATATATTTTGCTTCAATTTCATAAGCGGGTATTTGAATGTTTAAAATAGAAGTAGCGGTGTTGTGAGAAGTTGTTACTAATTTTTGAATCATAGGGTAAAACCTCCTTATAGACTTTATTTTCATAGATTTGACAAGATTTTTCTTTATTGGATATAATAATTATAATAGTTACATAACAATTTAGTATGAAAAAGAAATACACCATAATAGAAATGGAGGGCTAAAGATGGGATGGATTATCACATTAATAGTTGGTGCTATTATAGGTGCAATTGCAGGTTCTATAACGGGTAAAAATTTTCCGGGTGGTATGTTTGGAAATATTATCGCAGGTTTGTTAGGTGCTTCATTAGGTGGTAGACTATTTGGATCTTTTGGGCCATCATTTGGTGGGATTCATGTCGTGCCAGCATTATTAGGTGCAATCGTATTAATTCTTATTGTATCATTTGTAGTGAAAGCTGCAAGAAAATAAAGATATAGATCATGATGAAAAGCCCTGAATAAGGGCTTTTCATCATTCGAAGAGGTGGTTTCATTGGAGAAATTAAATATTAGAAAAAGAGATAAGTTGAAAAAGTTTTTTAGAGAACAAAATTATTTAGCGGTGTTACTTGGCTTTGCGTTATTGTTTATTAACATATTACTGCTAACGAAAATTTCTTTTGTTTTTACTCCGTTTATCGTCTTTTTAAAAACAATTTTCTTCCCCGTATTATTAGCGGGGGTGCTATTTTATATATTACATCCATTCGTTTCGCTTTTAGAAAAGAAAGGTGTTTCCAGAATCGTATCAATCGCTTCTATATATATAATAGTACTAGGATTATTTGTATTTTTAGTTGTAACAGTAATCCCGATTATTAAAGATCAAATTGATGCATTAATAGATAACTTACCGTATTTCGGTCATGAAATTGAACGAGCAGCACGTAGATTCGGGGAAAGTAATTTACTAGGCAAAATTCAAGAGAATTTAAATATTGATGTAGCGAGTATGGTAAAAGACTACACAGTTGATTTTACGAAGTCGCTATCATCAGTAACTGGAAATGTAACTGGATTTTTAAGTACTGTTACAGAGGTCGTTTTAACGTTTGTAATGGTTCCATTTATATTGTTCTATCTTTTAAAAGATGGTGAACAATTACCGAACCACTTTTTAAAGTTTATTTCAGAGCAAAGACAACCAGCAGCGATGAGAATACTAGATGATATGCATTATGCGATTAGCTCGTATATTAGAGGACAAATTATCGTTAGCTTGTTTATCGGTATTATGCTATTAATCGGTTACCTTATTATTGGTATTAAATATGCGGTATTACTCGCTATTTTAGCAATGATTGTAAATATCGTTCCGTACGTAGGACCAATCATTGCAATTACACCAGCATTAATTATCGCATTTATTGACTCGCCAGCAATGGTGTTAAAAGTAATTATCGTTATGATGGTCGTACAATTAGCAGAAGGTAAATTTATTTCTCCGCAAGTTATGGGAAAAAAGCTAGACATTCACCCAATTACTATCATTTTTATTATTTTAACTGCCGGAAATTTATTTGGAATTATGGGGATTATTTTAGCAATTCCAGGATATGCGATATTAAAAGTGTTAGTAACGCATAGTTATAGATTTGTTAAGTTGAATACGTAAAAAAGAGCTAAAACAGATAAAACTGTTTTAGCCCTTTTTTTATTTATACTCTTGTTGAAGTAAACAAATAAACCTTATGCGTAGGCTTTTAATTCAATGATAGGTAGATTGCTTTCCTTTAGTTTGTAATCAAATATTAAATCGTCCATGCGAAAATTAGCATCTACTTCAAGAGAAATGAAGGTACCCCCGATTTCTACTTGATTTCCGTTCTCATTTTCAAAAGTGAGCGCACCGTCAAATGTTTCTATGTACTCATCGCAGGTGTATAAATATATTGCGATAGGTGTGAAATGTATAATTACCCCTAAAGTATCATCGTGACTATTATCATCGTTCTTAAATACATCAATCTTAAACGTATCATTCTTTTTAGTAAACCAACCCATGACATCACCTCGTTTTTGTATTACAAATCAATTCTATATATATTGATTATATATCGTTCGGAATAAATTGGTAATAACTATTGTTAAAACTTAATAAAAATAGAAAATTCAGTTTTGAGAGAACGAGAAATGTGATAAACTGTAAAAAAATAACGAAAAGCAAAGAAAGAGAAGAGTACATATTCAAAACTTTGCAGAGAGCTGATATGTGGTGGAAATCAGTAAGGGATGAATATGGAATGGGCTCCGGAGCTTCTAGCTGAAATGAGTAGGCAAAGACGGTTACTTCACGTTACGAAATTGAAGCGAGCTATTAATGATAGCTAATGAAGGTGGTACCGCGGGAGTCTCTCGTCCTTTTTATAGGATGAGGGGCTCTTTTTATTTTAAGGAAGGAGGAGTTAGGGTGAGCGAAAAAATAATGTTAACAGGAATTAAGCCGACAGGTTATCCTCATTTAGGAAATTATATTGGTGCGATTAAACCTGCATTACAAATGTCAAAGAAGAATGAAGGAAAAGCATTGTATTTTATAGCGGATTATCATGCGTTAAATGCTGTTCATGATCCAAGTCAGTTTAGTAGTTATACGAAAGAGGTAGCAGCTACTTGGTTATCACTTGGACTTGGAGAAGATGTTATTTTCTACAGGCAAACAGAAGTGCCGGAGATTCTAGAATTAGCTTGGATATTAGCTTGCCTAACTCCGAAAGGGATTATGAACCGTGCCCATGCGTATAAAGCGAAGGTGGAGCAAAATAAAGAAGCGGGTTTAGAGGTAGATGCAGGCGTGAATATGGGATTATATACGTATCCGATTTTAATGGCAGCTGACATATTACTATTTCAAGCTACTCATGTGCCGGTAGGGAAAGACCAAATTCAGCATATTGAAATCGCGCGTGATATTGCGACGTATTTTAATCATACATTTGGTATGACATTTACGCTTCCGGAGTATGTCATACAAGAAGAAGGTGCCATTTTACCTGATCTTGATGGAAGGAAGATGAGTAAAAGTTATGGAAATGTGATCCCGTTATTTACAGAGCAAGAAAAACTACGAAAATTAATATTTAAAATTAAAACAGACTCCTCACTTCCGAATGAACCGAAAGAACTAGAAACGTTATTTATGATATATAAAGAATTTGCGACAGAAGATGAAATGCAGTTCATGCGTGAAAAATATGGAACTGGAATCGGATGGGGCGATGTGAAAAAAGAGTTGTTTCGCGTTGTAGACCGTGAATTAGCTGGACCTCGTGAGAAGTACGCTCTGTATATGAATGAGCCAAGTTTATTATATGAAGCGTTAGAAAAAGGTGCTGAGCGGGCGCGTACTATTGCGAAGGTAAATTTAGCAGAAATTAAAAAACGGATTGGGTTTGAGAGGGAACGCTGAGCGTTCCCTTGTTTTTTTATAAAAAAATCGAACGAAATTTAAATTTGTTACCAATATAGAGTGAGGGAGGGATAGAAATGGTTACAATTCTCGAATTAAAAATGTTGCTAGTTCAAATAGGAACAGAAATTGTACCACCTAGTAATTTAAAAGAAAAAATTTTAATTCAAGTTAATCTGATGGAGGAAGTAACATTTAATCATGTTGAGGTGAATAAAGATGAGTGAAATTGTGTTAGCAGTTCAAGGTTTAAGTAAGACTTATGAGAGTGTAGATACAAATGTTAGAGCTTTACAAAATGTATCTTTGGAGTTAAATAAAGGAGAACTCCTTGCTGTAATGGGAACGAGTGGGTCTGGGAAGAGTACATTGCTTAACATACTTGGTGCTTTAGACAAACCTGATGAGGGAGTCGTATATGTAAATGGTGAAGTCCCTAAAAATATGTTTGTTGAACCATATGCAACGGAGTACAGGCGGGATAACATAGGATTTATATTTCAGTCATTTCATTTATTAAAGGATTTATCTGTAGAAGAAAATATTGCGTTACCCCTCATATTATCAACTGATTCAGAAGAGGAGATACGAGAAAAAACAAATAAAATATTAGATGTTCTTGGTTTAGTAAATTGGAGAAATCATCGACCAGTTCAGCTTTCTGGGGGACAACAACAGCGTGTTGCAATTGGTAGGGCATTAATAACATCTCCTCCAATTGTTCTTGCAGATGAACCTACTGGAAATTTAGATTTCAATACGTCTAATGATATTTTACGAGTACTAGTCGATATGAAACAAAAATTTAATCAAAGTATGATTCTTGTTACTCATGATCCTCACATTGCTACGTATGCAGATCGGGTTCTCTTCTTTCATAATGGAGAAGTTGTTGATGATTATACGTGTTCTCATGGAGTAAATGATATGAATATTATTTTAGATAAATTTAAAAAATTAATGGAGAAATCAAAATGATAAAATCAGTACGAGGATTAGGTTTACGCTTTTTTAAGATGAATAAATTTACTGCTATTTCCTCTATAGTTAGCGTTATGTTGGCTGTTTCTCTAATTGTTACGATGATTGTATTTTCGAGTCATGCGAAACAGTCTGTTATAAATGAAGTTAAAAATTTATATGGAGATATGGATTTATCTGTTGGATATAACCCTGATCAAAATAAATTGATGGATAAATCTTTACTACAAGATATTAAGGAACAAGGAAATATTGAATACATGTCAAAAGTATTGGTAAATCATTTTCAAGTGAATAAATTGAATACAACTATTTATACAGTAGGTGTTCAAAATGATTCGTTATCTAAAAGTCGATATCACTTCTCTAAAAATCTATCAAATGAAGAAGTAACATTAAATGATGGATTAGCGGAAACTTTACAAGTAAAAGTTGGGGAAAAGGTTGAAATAGAAAATAAATTCTATGTAGTAAAAGAAGTTTTACCTGATATAGAAGCTGGAGGTTCAGCTCCAGACATACTCGTTTTATCGGAAGGTGCGGTGAAACAGCACGTATATGAAAAAACGGGTAAACACAATGAGGCTACTTATGTGTTGATAAAAGCAAAAGAGAATGCAGATGTACTAGCATTGTCTAGTCAAATTCATAAAATAGACAAAGAATTAAGAATCGATATTGCGGAGGAAGACGAGTTTTTAAAAAGTAACTTAGTGTCATTACATATTTTTATAGTTATTGTATCTGTATTAATACTTATTATTACATCGTTATTATTAATGTCTAATTTTGAAGTGTTTTTATATAAATATAAAAGTCAATTTGCTATTATGCGATCAATGGGAGCAACAACGAAACAAATGTTTAAAGTTATATTTATTCAATGTAGTGTAATTAATTTCTTTGGTGGAATATTTGGTTTGTTACTAGCTGTAATAAGTAACCGTTTTTTACAAAGTTGGCTAGAGCATGTATTTGCTTTTCAAATTAATACAATGAGTTTCGACTATGAAATAGCAATTGTAACAATGATTTGTAGTATCTTTTTTATTGAATTGTTTATGTTATATCCTTCATACAGAAGTTCGAAAATATTGCCAGTAAAGCTTATGCGCGAAAATGAGGAATCCGACTTTTCTAATAAAAAAACACGCAGTATGATGGGGAAATTCCTTTTAATTAGTAGCATATTTTTAACTGTTTTAGGTGGATTTGTAGCAAATACGGGAGATACGCAGGCGATAGTGATATTAATAGGGTCTATATTTCTTGTTTTAGGGGTGTATATATTATTTCCTATTTATCTTTCTTCGATATTAATAGCATGTCTACCTATAATGAAAAAAATATTTGGAAGGAATACATTTGTTGCTATTAAAAATGTAATTCCGCAAGTAAGGAAAAATACATTTGTTATCTTAATGATAAGTACAATGATGGTGATAGTTGTCTTCGGATCCACTATATTTAAAACGATGCAAAAAAATAATGAAAGATATTTAAAACGAGAATTTCCAACACATATTGTTGTAGAAAATCGTTTGAATAATGATTCAACAATTTCCTCACCTCATATACAAAATATATTTAAAGAAATAAGTAGTGTAAAAGGAGCTAGTACAATTAGTACGAACTCACTTGCAGAATTAAAGCAAGGTGAAAAATATATTACTTTTGACTATAATTTAGGTGATTTGAAAGAAATGGAAAAGCAAGGATTACTGCCAGAAGTACCTGCGAATTTGGAGAATAGTATAATTATTACTGAAGAGTTAGCAGAGCGGTATAAACTTCATGTAGGTGATATCGTTCAATTGGGTCTATTTTCAGAACAGGAACAAAAAGTTAGACCGACTAGTAAGGTGGAAATTGGGTTAATTGTTAATGAGCTACCGAATTCTCCTGCGGTACTTATGGATTGGAGTAATGTAACATATAAACAAGATTATACAGTTTTTGAGCGTGCATTTATTAGTTCAAATAATGAGAGAGAGACGTTGGAGCAATTAAAGGAATTAAAAGGTCAATATCCACAATTAAAAATAAGTAGTTATACCCAATCGTTAAAACAATCTAATTTAATGTTTCAGCAAAGATGGTCCATCTTCATTGTTGTTATTATAGTAATTTTGTTAAGTGTAACATTAGGGGTATGTAATACACTTATAAATAATATTCAATCTAAAAGAAAAGAGTTTGCCATTTTACGAGCAATAATAGTTAAGAAAAAGGGGATTTTACAAGTTATTTTGACGCAAGTTAAATTATATGTACTTATTGGAATAGTGCTAGGCGTTGTGATAGGAACATTATTAACCTATATGGTAAGTATAATAGATCGTACACCTTTATTTTTTGATTTCAAACTTATCGTAACGGTAATAGCGGGGATGTTTGGAATAGTCCTTATTATTTTTCTACCTTTTGCTAATAGAATAGGAAAAAGGGATATTGTACAAGAGTTAAATAAGGATAATAAATAAAAATATAGTCAAGGTGAATCTCATCTTGACTATATTAATGGTTCAATTCGAATTCTGAAAGTCAGTAACAATCCTCTCAATAACAGAAGGAAGATTACTAGGTAACTCATCAAGTGAAAAGAAGCGTAGTTCTTTCGATTCCGTTTGGTCGTATACAAGTTCGCCATTGAATTCGCGGCAAATATAAACAACGAGTACACCGTGTACTTGATCACCGTTTGGATAGATTTGAAAGAAATCTGGTCCTGAGTATGTACGGAATAGTTCTGGATTTTTAATAATAAGTCCAGTTTCCTCGTATACTTCTCGCTTTAAAGCGTCTTCTAACGTTTCGTTATATTCTAAGGCGCCGCCAATAATGCCCCAGCGGTTAAAATCTGTACGTAGCTGCAGTAATATTTCATCTTTCTCATTTAATATAATGGCGTGTGAACCTATTAAAATAAGTGGATGGTTTCCTACTAAATTTCTCATGTCTTCAATATAACCCATGTTATTTCTCCTTGTTTTTAATAATAGTTAGGAAGTTCTTTTAACATTCTTTCTGTTTTACGTGCTGTATAGGCTAAGTTATGATCATCTTTCGTTCTGAAAAATAATGTGCGTAAAAAGGTTTTAATGTTGGCACATAATATACAATACTCATTAAGCGAAAGGCGTTTTCTAATTTGAGGAAGCCTTTTTATTTTTTTATAAATAATTGAAATTAACTCATCTTGCGGAAAATCATGATATAGCATCGATAGTAACGGTGTAACAATCCGTTCATCTTCATTATTATGAAAAAGGTCAGATGGAATGAAGATTTTATTCAATAAACAATGAATTAATTCTTCATACCACTCAAAAGTCGTATAGGAATTGTGAACAATTTCAGTAAAGGCATCAGATACGTGGGCAAGACAATGAGCCCATCCTTTATTTTCAATATAGCCTCGGAAATCTGTTTCTAAGTTTGTGTATGTAATGAGTTTGTTTTTTATTTCTTCGATATCCTCTTCTGTAAAAAAGTAGTGCGAGTTAGCGAATTGGAGTATTAACGCAAGTAACGAAACAGTGTAAGAACGTGTGAAAACCCCATCTGTATGCGGGGAGTAAATGTCACAATATAAATACTCATCACTTAAACAAGTTTGTAAAAGTAATTTCAGCTGATCATCCATAAGGAATTCATGATGAATGAAATGTGCAAAACATTTATATATAAGTTGGTAACGAACGTAACTATCAGTCGTTCCGATATACTGAAGCATGTTGAGTGTTAACTCATTTATATCTATATGTTGCAGTTGCGTATAGTCATTTTGTTGTATAAGCTCTAACTGTTGTTGTAACGTTGTAATATCCAATGGAGAACCTCCTCCGCACTTTAAAGATGCGATGTTTTCTAGTATTCTATATATTCAAGGACAATCCTGCTCATGCAAGGAGAACAAGTAGAAATTCGAGTATGACATAGATGAGGGAAGTATATGATGACTATAGAACAGTTAGAAAAACATTTTAAAATAAGAAGAAATGCTTCTTCTATTATGATAAAAGAAAATAATGCAGAGCTTTTTACAGAAGAGCAATTAGAAGAAATAGTGCAGTATTGCGTTGCTGAGGCTGAAAAAGAGGGAATAGAAAACTTACATTTTGAAATTTCTTCAAAAAGC
Organism: Bacillus cereus group sp. N6; assembly: GCF_016483705.1. NCBI lineage: Bacteria > Bacillati > Bacillota > Bacilli > Caryophanales > Bacillaceae > Bacillus > Bacillus cereus group sp. N6. Next base: position 9,676 of record NZ_JAEHBI010000002.1, on the reverse strand, counting down.
CCAAATTATGATGTATATAAGAAATCTTTCGAAACGTATTCATTTGAATATGCTACTGAAAACATGATTGTATTTAAGGATATATATGAAGTAGAAGGTGTCGAAAGTGAGATTGATTTTAAGCTTATTGAAGAGATAGGCGAAGACGCTTTTTATTCATTGTGGAATGAAGTGACGGGAGAACAAATCGATTATGATCACTTTGTAAATATGATGCTACAAGAAATTGGTGAGCAATGGAAAGAGCATTGTTTAACAGCGAGTGTCGATGAAGAGCCGGTAGGAATTGTAATCCCGCATATTGAGAGTGGTACGTTAGAAGAAGGAAAACTAATGTATTTCGCAGTTGCTCCAAATATGCGAAATAAAGGGTATGAAGCAGCGTTCTTTACAGGGACAATGTTTGTCTTAAAAGAAATAGGCGCATCTTATTATATTGGCGAGACAAATGTACAAAATGAGTGGATGAAGGATGTTTTTGAAAAGAATGGATGTCAGTTGTTAAGTTGTACTGAGCGATATGTGAGAAGGTTTTAGGAGGGGGAAAAGGTTCTTGAACTTGTTTAACGGGAATCCGTGTACAAATTTTGAACAAGTAAAAGAACTTCTAGCCTGTTTGTAAGATAAAAAGAAAAATGAGAACGACAAAATAGATATTCCTATAATACAATAGAGAAAGATTCGATTATACGAGAAAGTGTTGGTGAAAGAATGGAGCAGCAAAGAAATTGGTTACAAGCAACTGTAGAAAGAAATGAAGACAATACGTTATATATAAAGTGGGAAAATAATATAGAAGAAGTTCGCATTTACTGGAGTACTTCACCAGAGCATATTGAAGAAACGGGAGAATTACTTGCAACGGTAAATGGAGAATCATCATGTACAGTTCAAAACCCGAGTGAAAATGAGCGTCCATATTTTAGACTAGTTGGAAGTAATGGACAAGCAGTGACAGTAGCTGAGCGTAGATTGCCATTACAAGGCGCGTTTAACTTCCGTGATATGGGAGGATATGAAACGACTGAAGGCCGTAAAGTAAAATGGGGCAAGTTGTACCGTTCTGAAGAATTAGCAGGACTAACAGAGTGGGATATCGACTATTTACAAAAGTCTGGCTTAAAATTAATTTGTGACTACCGTACAGATTTTGAAGTGAAGCATAAGCCGAATCCAGAGATTACGGGTGCTCGTCAAGTGTGCTTACCAGTTATGCAAGACTTGGCAAAAGACTTGAACATAAATGAATTTTTCCAAGTTGGTGACCTTTCTATGTTAGGGAAACCAGGCGAGTATCTTGTGAAAATGAATCAAGATTTCGTAAGTGGTAATGAAGCATTCGTGAGCTTCTTAAACTTAGCACAAAACCCAGAAAACTTACCGTTAGTAAACCACTGTACAGCTGGAAAAGACCGTACTGGATTCGGATCAGCACTATTATTACTTTTACTAGGTGTACCGGAAAAAACAGTAATGGAAGACTATTTACTAAGTAACGGCTTCCGTGAAAAATTAAATGAAAAAATGATGGCTTTTTTAGGTGCAAAACTACAAAACGATGAAAGTAGAGCAATATTAGGCGCAATGTTTGAAGCGCGCGCTGAATATTTACAAGCTGCGATTGATGAAGTGAAAAAGCAATACGGTTCAGTTGAAGTGTATGCTGAAAAAGCACTTGGCTTTACGAAAGAGTCGTTAGAAGACATGAAAGTGTTATTGCTAGAGGATAAATAATGAGGAGGGAGGCTAATTGGATTAGCCTCCTGTTTCTATTATGAAATTTTTCGTTGTCTTATTATTCCTATGACAATTGGAATAACTGTCCCAATTAACAATATCGGTAAAAATAATTTTCCGAAACCGCCGCTCCAATCTAAAGCGATTGAAATTGTTTCAAATTGGATGAAAGCAAAAATAAGTAAACAGACATTTTTTAATTGATTAAGCATTTTTCTGCTATTTAAATAAAACAGCGGAGCATTCGATTCATTCAGTCTTTGTGGGTAGTTATGAACTTCTGGAAACTTTTCTAAAGTTTGCATTAAAAGGAGTATGAATGCCCCAATTCCTGGTAGAAGCAAAAGTTGCCACTTTGATCCCCAGCGATCTACAGCCCCATATGCGTTATAATGTGCGGGCACTTCCTCGGGTAATCTTCCCCAAATGATAATCAAAAAAATGATTGATCCAAAGAATAATGAATATCCAATGATATCTCCAACCCATTCACTTTTTGTTTTTGGGATTTGTATTTTAGGTCTTCCCCATGAATTTACTATGTCTTTCCGCCCCTTTCTATTCCTGTATTCCCTTTTTTAAAATTGGATTCATTATCCAAATTATCTCAAATTTATAGTATTTTCACAATTAATTATTTTTGAATAACATGATTCGTGTGTCTGAAACAACTTTAAGATTGCTGTACAGCTATTATTCGTAAAGGGAAAAAGTTCGACTTAAGAGACGATTAATGAGAAAATACAAGTTGTAAATAACGTACTAGTTGAGGAGAGCATAATGAAATACAAAGTTATATTATTCGACGTAGATGATACATTATTAGATTTTCCTGAGACGGAAAGAAACGCATTACATAACGCGTTTGTACAGTTTGGCATGCCTACAGGGTATGATGATTATCTTGCAAGTTATAAAGAGATTAGTAATGGATTATGGAGAGATTTAGAAAATAAAATGATTACACTAAGTGAATTAGCGGTAGATCGATTTAGACAATTATTTGCACTGCATAATATAGAAGTAGATGCGCAGCAATTTAGTGATGTATACCTTGAAAACTTAGGGAAAGAAGTACATCTTATAGAAGGTGCAGTACAATTATGTGAGAAACTACAAGATTGCAAGTTAGGTATTATTACGAATGGATATACGAAGGTGCAACAATCGAGGATTGGAAATTCGCCTTTATGTAACTTCTTTGATCATATTATTATTTCAGAAGAGGTTGGTCATCAAAAACCAGCGCGTGAGATTTTTGATTATGCATTTGAGAAGTTTGGGATTACTGATAAATCAAGTGTACTAATGGTCGGAGATTCGCTAACTTCTGATATGAAAGGCGGAGAAGATTACGGCATTGATACGTGTTGGTATAATCCAAGTTTGAAAGAAAATAAGACAGATGTTAAGCCGACTTATGAAGTGGAGAGCCTGCTACAAACTTTAGAAATTGTGGAAGTGGCGGAAGAAAAGGTAGTTTCATTTTAATCGTGTCGATATAAGTTGAGTTGCGTTCAATTTATAGGTACGATCGGTGTAATAACTAGAGGTGAGTGAAAGATGTTAACGTTTTTATTTGAGTTAGACAAAAGTATTCCGCAGAAAGATGAGCCACGGTATGCTGCTTATGCAAATGGCTTTATTGAAGGGGATTTAACGATTCATGTGGGTGACAGAGTACTTTTTCAAAAGTCATGTATGAAGGTCGCAGAGCTCGGCATTTATTTAGGACAGTGGATGGAACAAGTGCAACATGGGAAGAACGAACAGTTGAATTATGAAACGAGTGACCGTAAGGAAGTAATTCTCGGATTCGTATATGAAGAGGAAGATCAGTGGAGAGTTGCTTCCAGTTGGCAGCAATTTGAACTTCAAGAGCGTATATCGACTACAGTATTAGTAGAAAGCGTTGGGCGTTATTTGAATGAGCTCAATAAGGAGCTGCGCGCGATAGAATATCCTGTGACGTTTGATCAGTACTTAAGAGGAGAGCGAATGATGCAGCTTTCTTATAAACGACTGTGTGATAGTAAAGCGGATACGACTTCAATAGAGGTTTACAATGGAAGCGAAGGAGTAGGCGTAGTACGGGGCTATTATAAAAATGCGTTGATGAAAGTGCTAGACTTCATTCCGAAAGTCGGTAGTAATATCATTTATGAAATAAAGGATAGTAAAGACAATATTCGTGTCATTGCAAAGGATGTAAGTAGGCAGCGTCAAAGAAGGATTTTAGTAACGTACATCGATAATAATGATGCAGAGCATGAAATACTTGTATGTGACGGAAAGTTATTAGATGCAAATTTCTTATTTACTTTTACATATAAGGGAGAAGAATATGTTGTTCACAAAACTTCAATTGGGCTTGGAAAGTTATTACGAAACGGCTATGTAATCGCAGATTGGAATATTCGTCTTGAGGAAGATATGTATTATATCGAGATGGATGTATATGATGAAAATTATATAGAAGATCAATACTTACTGTTAGGCGTATTTCATGCTGTTTTGTATGGTTGATAAATGAGAAGTACCGGCATTCTTCATGGGAAGGATGCCGGTATTTTTATGTGATTTTGTGTCCTTAATTAATCCTCAAAAATAAAAATCTCATCAATCGTACTATGAAGTGCCTTCGCTATATCGTGAGCGAGTTGTAAGGAAGGGTTGTATTTTCCTTTTTCGAGATGGCTTATCGTTTCACGACGTACACCAACAGTTTTCGCTAAATCTTCTTGTGTCATGTTCGATTTGGCGCGGTATTCTTTTATTCTCGTTACGAACGCCATGGCGCATTTTCCATTTCATCAACAGGTTTATCATAAAAGAACATAGAGAAGCCGAACGTAAGAATGAGTGTGCTGAAAATAAGAGCGATATCAATCTCTTGTAGCGCCGGGTTTGGAAATAACATTTCAATAAACATAATGATAGCGGTCGTTAGTAATGTAACGATAAAGGCATTGCGGCACGATTTATTGACGATTTGTTCAAATAGTTCATCGTGTTGAACCGTTCTATACGTTGTGAAAAAGGAGAAGAAACAAAACATAGTAAACAATCCTTTTTCATAAAAAAAGCCGAGGAAACCGAAGAAACCGAGAAACCCTAAATATTTTATCCAAGTTGTTTTCACGATAGATTCTCCTTTCAGTGTTAGAAATAAATCACGTTATGTTATAAATATATCACATATAGAAATGTATAGTAATAATAGTTTTCCAATTCTTTTCATAATAATAGTAAAAAGAGGAAATATACTGCGAAATAAAGAGGATAATATTGTAAAATGGTTGTAAGGAGGGGGAGGAAGGAATGTTAACTTGGATCATGATCGTTGTATTACTTGTAGTCATTACTGTAGTGGCGACGGTGTTAATTGGGCGAAATGGTGATGCGAATTATAGTAAAGCGACAAAAGGGAATATTAAACGGCTGACGATGATTTATATTATATTAGCTGTCGTTTTAATCGTTGGATTAGGCGTGTATATTTATTTTAAAGGTTAAAAAACTGAAAAAATATAAAAATCTAAAAATAGAAGTATGCTATAATATTAATATAGTTATTTGGTAATTAAGGAAAGGATTGGATGGAATGATTGAAATTACGAATGTGTCAAAAAGTTATAATGGGTCTACCTATGCAGTAAAAGATTTAAGTTTATCTGTGCCTAGCGGAGAAATCTTTGGATTTTTAGGGCCGAATGGTGCGGGTAAATCAACGACAATTAAGATGATTACTGGTATTCATGGGGTGGACAAAGGGACGATTACGATTAACGGTATAGATATTATGAAAAATCCGATGGAAGCGAAAAAGACGTTTGGTTATGTTCCAGATAGTCCAGATATGTTTTTACGTTTAAAGGGAATTGAATATTTAAACTTTATGGCAGATATGTATGAAGTGCCGAAAGAAGTACGCCAAGAACGAATCGAGTCTTTAGCGAAGAAATTTGATCTTTACAATGCGTTATCGGATCAAATTCAAAGTTACTCGCACGGTATGAGACAAAAAATCGTTATTATTGGTGTGCTCGTGCATGAGCCAGATGTATGGATTTTAGATGAACCATTAACGGGGCTTGATCCGAAATCTGCATATATTTTAAAAGAAATGATGAGAGAACATGCGGATAAAGGAAAGATTGTATTTTTCTCTACACACGTATTAGAAGTAGCGGAAAAAATATGTGACCGCGTTGCGATTATTAATAAGGGAAATCTTCAGTTTAAAGGGAATTTAGATGAAATGAGAGATCATTTTAAATCCAATGAATCACTTGAAAAAATGTTCTTAGAGATGACGGGCAATGAGTAAAATTTGGACGTTAACGAAAGTATTATTGAAATTAAATTATGCAGATTTCATAACAGATAAGAAGAAGCGATGGGCGTATGTATTTTCATTTGCAGCCATTTTATTTGTTGGCTTTTTAATATTTGGTTCGATGACGCACGGAATGTATGAGGGTATGAAACATTTAGGGCAAGACCCAGGAATGATTATCGCAATGGGACTTGCGATTGCGAGTATATGGGTATTTTTAATGAGTATAACGAACATTTTAACTGTATTTTACTACAGTAATGACATTGAAATGTTATTGCCATTACCATTAAAACCAGCACAAATTATTTCGGCAAAATTTTTAACGGTATTAATTACACAATACGTAATGAGTTCATTTATTTTATTACCAATCTTTATTACGTACGGGTTAAAAAGTAGCGCATTTATTACATATTATATATACATGATTTTTATTTACTTACTCTTCCCGATTGTGCCGTTAGTATTAGCTTCATTACTGATGACAGTTATTATGAGGTATACAAATATAGCGAAAAACAAAGATCGAGGCAATATATTTATTGGAATCGTAAGTATACTATTTATTGTAGGAATTAATGTATTTTTACAGTGGAAAAATAAAAGCTCGTTTTCTGAAGATGCGCTTACGAATTATCTTGCGAACAACCAATCTTCTCTTTTAGTACAAATGACAAATTATTTTCCAACTACATATTTTGGAGCAGTGGCATTAGTAGAAAATGCAAATTGGAAGGGACCTTTATACGTAATAATCTTTGCACTTATTTCATTTGTATTTTTTGTGTTGTTTTATTACATTGCAGAGCGTACATATTTAAAAGGGGTTATTGGACTTTCAACTAGTACAGCAAAAAAAGAGGTCATTTCAGCAGAAGGTTTACAAAAATCAACGGTACAAAGTTCACATTTAAAAGCGTATGTGAAAAAAGAATTTAAAACGTTATTCCGTACACCGCAATTTTTCTTAAATTGTATCGTACAAACTTTCGTTATGCCGATTATGTTATTCTTTGTTTTATTCGTGCAAGATGGGAATTTAAAGTGGATTACAGGGTATATTGATAACCCAAAATCAGCAGGATTGGCGATTGGTGTAGGACTTTGTGCATCGTTATTTTTAATGGGAAGTAACGTTATCGCAACAACATCATTTTCACGTGATGGAAGCTCTTGGTTTGTGAATCGTTATTTACCTGTAAAAGCTTCGGATATCTTTTTTGCGAAAGCGATTACTGCTTGGTTAATTAATGTGATTATTTTAGCAGTATTCGGTATTACGATGGCAGTTGTAGCTGGGATTTCTCCTGTATTCATGTTACTGTGGTTTTTACTAAGTGCGAACGGTTTATTGTTAATTAATTTAATTGGTACACGCTGGGATGCACAAACTGCAGATATACATTGGGATACAGAGCAGAAATTATTTAAGAGCCGCTATACAACATTGTGGAATTTTTTAGCTAATATTTTTATAGCTTTAGTTATTGTAGCGGGAGTAAGTCTATTATACTTCTTCCTTCAAGTAGGACTGTGGGTTATGTTTATCGTTTTATTTGTAATGTTTACGATTGTAAATTATATCTTCATTAAAATTTTAAAATTAGGTGCAGAACGCATATTATCAAATATTGAATAAAAAGATAGATCCTCTGTATTCGTGCAGGGGATTTATCCATAGATGGAGGAGAAAAGGTGAAGAAAATAGCAATTGTAACAGGGGCAACTCGTCTGAATGGAATTGGTGCAGCTGTATGCAAGGTGCTTGCTCAAAAAGGGATAGACATTTTTTTCACGTACTGGTCTCAGTATGATAAAGCGATGCCGTGGGGAATGCATGACAAAGAGCCCTTTTTGTTGAAAGAGGAGATTGAAAGTTTAGGTGTTCGATGTGAAATGGCAGAAATCAATTTATCGCAGTCGTATTCGCCAAATCGTTTGTTTTATATGGTCTCAGAACGTTTAGGTGATCCATCTATTTTAATTAATAATGCAGCGTATTCTACACATACAAGAATTGAAGAATTAAATGTAGAACAGCTAGATAAACATTATACAGTAAATGTCCGCGCTACTATGCAATTAAGTTCATTATTTATAAAACATTATGCACTGAAAACGAATGGAAGTATTATTAACCTTACTTCAGGACAGTCACTAGGGCCAATGCCTGATGAACTAGCATACGCAGCAACGAAAGGAGCAATTGAAGCATTTACAAAATCAGTAGCACCAGTTGCGATGGAGAAGGGGATTACAGTGAATGCTGTTGATCCAGGACCGACGAATACAGGATGGATTACAGAGGAGCTGAAGCATCATTTAGTATGGAAGTTCCCACAAGGTAAAGTAGGAGAACCGTCAGATGCAGCACGCTTAATTTCTTTTTTAGTAAGTGAAGAAGCAAAATGGATTACGGGGCAAGTCATTCATTCGAACGGTGGTTACTCATAAATATATTATGTTAACAATTGTTGAGAAACAAAAAAATAAAAGAAAATTTTATTTTTTTGTTTGAATAAAATGTCAAGAAAGATAAAAATTTGATAGGAGAGTATATCGTCATATGAAGATAGTAATTCTTCATTTGACAATATACTCTTTTTCTTTTACTACAGAGAAGAAAAATGAAGTAGAAGAAACTCGAATATTCAAATGGGTTTATCAGTTTTTGTACGTATTATTATGAAGATTACTGTCGGAAAGATGGTGATTCATGTGAAAAGGGATTTTTTAAGGGGAAATCGAATCGTAAAGGGGAGGATAAATAAAGTAAACATAGGGGGATTTATATGAAAATGAAAAAGGTCGCTATCGCATCGATAACAATTGGTACAATGCTTACTATGGCAGCTTGTAGCCCTTCAGCAGATAAAGAGACAGAAAAGAAAGAGCAAGTAACAGCGCAAAATGAAGGAGAATCAAAAACGACAAGTGCAGATGAGACGTCAAAAATAACGAAAGATACTGAAAAAGATACAAATACTTCTTCAAATGAAAAAACAGATAAGGATGCAAAAAATACGAAAGAATCATCAGGAACAGAGAGTAACGGTAAAACGTCATCTCAAAATGAGAATGTGAAAACAAAAGAAAAAGAGACGACAGGAAAAACGAATGACGAAACGACTAGCGGAAAAACAACAGATCAAAGTACAAGTACAAACTCAAAAGGAAAAACAACGAAAGATCCGAAGAAAAGCGTAGCTGTGAAAACAAATGTAAAAGAAGTTGCTGCATTAGTTGATAGTTTAGACAAGCAATTAGCTGCAAATCCGAAATTAGAAACAGTAAATAAACTTGGAAAACAAATTAATGAAAAGTGGGATGTAATCGAGAAAGAGTTAGAAGCATCTCACCCAGCTGAATATAAAACAATCGGACAAAGTATGTATCCGTTAATTGTAGGAGCGGAGAAAGAAAAGATAGATATTAATAAAATGAAATCATTAACGACGAAAACGAAAAAAGATTTAACTCAGTTATTAACGAAACTTTTGTAGTTTGAAAAGCCTACTGTGTGAAGTGACCCCTAAAAGTTAGACACGGTTATTTCATTAGGCAGCTTGATAAAAGTGAGTCCGGTATTGCACCGGG